>VBAN01000005.1 GCA_005882445.1 Candidatus Segetimicrobium genomatis
CATCAAGGAAAATGTCGTACCACCCGGCGATATGGAACGCCGGAACGCGCACCTGCGCGTAGCGGCGCTCGATGCTCCACCGCTCCCAGTACTCGTCGCGCGTGGGATGCTCGAGCCAGTCGAAGAACCAGGGCGCGATCCCCTCCCGGCGGAGCAGCGCGTACTCCTTGATGGGCAGCGTGCCGAACTTCAGCCCGGCTGCGCTGAACGACGCGAAGAATTCCGCCTCCAGCGCGTGCAGCTCGCGCCGGCGGGCGGCGTCCTCGGCGAGGCTGACGCCCCAGGACTCGGTGAACGCGAGGTGGAGCGCGCCCCCCCGGTAGGTCCAGCCGTCGTAGTATTCCGACCCGGTCATTCCGGGGACGACGCACGCGAGGTGCGGGGGCGCCGTCACCGCCGCGAGGAGTTGGGTCGCCCCGACGTAAGAGAGCCCGTACATCCCCACCCGGCCGTTCGCCTTCGGGAGGCGCGCCGCCCATTCGACTGTGTCGTAGCCGTCCTCGGCCTCGTGCGCAAACGGATACCAGTCCCCCCCGCTGGTCCAGCGGCCTCGAACGTCCTGGATGACGACCATGTAGCCCCGCCGGGCGTACCAGGAGGGATGGGCGTAGACGGAGTCCTGTCCCTGGGTCTTGTTGTAGGGGGAGCGCATCAGCAGGACGGGAAACGGCCCCGGGCCCTCCGGGACGTACAGATCCGCATTCAGCGAGACCCCGTCGCGCATCCTGACCGGGATATCGTGCGTCACCGACACCGTGCCGTTGCGCGCCACCGTGGTACACCCCCCTGTGTGAACGTGCTGCCCCCGGCGCTCCGCCTCCCCGCGGGCGCCCGCGCCGCTATCTGGCGGCGCCGGCCGCGTCGAGGACCCCGAACGGGTAGCGGCTGATCGAGAACTCCCGGTGTCCGAGCCGCTCCGCCTTCGTCGTCTCGCCCTGCGCCACCGCGAGGATCGCCTCGTAGATGCGGCGCCCCATGCTCTCGATGGTCTCGGTCCCTTCGAGGATCAGCCCGGCGTTGAGATCGATGTTGTCCTGCATGCGCGAGGCGGTGTGTGAGTTCGTCGCGACCTTGATCACGGGCACGATCGGCGACCCCGTCGGCGTGCCGCGTCCGGTCGTGAACACGGCCACCTGCGCGCCCCCCGCGACCATCCCCACCATCTGCTCGATATCGTGTCCGGGCGTGTCCATGATCACCAACCCCGGGGCCGCCGGGCGGACGGCGTACTCCACCACCTGCCGGATCGTGCGCGTGCCGCCTTTCTTGGCGGCGCCGAGGGACTTCTCCTCGATCGTCGTGAGGCCCCCCTCGATATTGCCCGGGGCCGGGTTCGCCCCGCGGATGTCCTCGCCGTGCGCGCGGACCACGGCCTCGTAGCGGTGGATGATCGCGTAAATCTCCTCGGCGACCTGGGGGCTGGCCGCGCGCCGGGCCAGCAGATGCTCGGCGCCGATGAGCTCGGTCGTCTCCGCCAGGACCACGGTGCCGCCGGCGTCCACCAGGTGGTCGCTGGCCGCCCCCAGCGCCGGGTTCGCGGTGATCCCCGACAGCGCATCGGATCCCCCGCATTCCGTTCCAAGGATCAGCGCGCCCACCGGCGCGCGCTCCCGCCGGGCGGCGGCCGCCCCGCTCAGCAGCGCCGTGAGGCGCTCGCGCCCCTGCTCCAGCGCAGCCCGAAACCCCCCGGCCTCTGTCACGACGACGAGATCGGCCCGCTGGCCCGCCGCGCGGATCCGATCGAGCAGCGCCGACCGCTCCGGCGTGTCGGCGATCAGGAGCGCGGCCGCGACGTTGGGATTCGCGGCGAACCCCGCGAGCGTGCGGGCGATCCGCTCCCGGTTCTGCGGGAGATCCTCGGGTGTCGGCTCGTATTCGTGCCCCACCCAGATCGCATCCGTGCCCCGGGCGATCGCCCGCGCCACCCCCGACGCCGAAGCCACGAGCGGCAGCACCAGCACGTGGTTGCGCGTCCCCCACCCTCGATCGCGGCGATAGAGGAGAATCTCGTCCATCGACCTCACATCGTCGGCGCGATCCGGTGGATCGCCATCTCGAAGTCCCCCAGCGCCTCGAGGGCCGTCTCCTCCAGACACACTCTGCCGAGCGCCGCGACCACCGCCCCAGCGGCGCCGGCGGACGGGAGGTCCTCCAGCATCACGTCGACATCCCCGGCAAACGGCCGGGCGTGGGGCGCGATCCCGACGTGCACCACGGGCGCCACCGGGCAGCCCGCGGGCAGCCCCTCGACGAGCGGCGAGAGAATGACGTGAGCCCCCGCCGCCGCGAGCCCCGTCTTCTGGGCGATGCGGGACCGGGGAGCCTCCATGAAGAAGGCGCCGCGCCCGGCCGGGGGCGTCGCGTACGGGAGCGGCGTCGCATCGCGGGGGGCGACCCCGGCGCTTCCGTACGCGACCTGCGTCGGCCGCGGGTCCGGGCCGTCCCGGCCGGCGGACACCGCCTGCATCACCGTGGCCCCCGCCTTGAGGAGCCGGTCGATCACCTCCGAAAACACGCGGGCCTGCGCCGGCGGGATCCCGAGCCACGCCGCCTCGATCCCCACCCGCAGATCCGCCCAGGTGAGCGTGACCTCAGGATCAGACGCCGCCCCGTTCCGCAGCCGCTCCAGTGCCTCGCGCCCGGCGGCGATCGCCGCGATCGTCCCGCCCGACTGCTGGATCCCGACGAACTCTGCGCGCTGCCCGCGCCCGGCGATCGACCGGTGGAGCGCCACCCCCTGGACCGTCTCGCACCCGAGGCTCACCACGAGCGTCCCGGCCACGTTGGGATGGGTTCCGAGACCGGTGAGCACCTGCTCGGTGAGGTGCGCGTCCCCGCCCAGTTGCGCGCAGCCGTGCTGGTGCTCGATCGCCACGGCGCCCGGAGCGCCCTCGGCGACCGTCCGCGCCGCCTGGGCCGCGCAGACCACCGATGGGATGACGAGGAAGTGGCGCCGGATGCCCAGGGCGCCGCTCGGACGCTTCCACCCTCGGAAAGTTTGGGAAGCCTCAGCCATCGTTACCATTGCTCCACTCCTCGCTTCGATCGGCCTTATCGCGCCCGGTCGCTCCGCACATTATGCACGTGGACGTGCTGGCCGGGCCGGATCTCCGCGGTGGCCACGCCGATCACTTCGCCGTACTTGATCACCGCGGCGCCGGCCTCCATGGGGGCCACCGCGATCTTGTGCCCGAACGGGATCAACGTCTCCGCCACCACGCGCACGGTCTCGCCGCCCCGGCGGACCTCGACCGCGGTGCCCGGCGGGAGGGGCGCCAGTGCAATGGCCGCGGTGTCTCGGGCGTCCAGCAGGAGAGCCACGGGGCGGGCGGCGGACACGGCCCCGTTACCAGCCGATCGCGTAGCCGTTCCGCCGGGGATCGGCGGCGCCGGCGAGCCAGCCCGTCAGCGGATCCGCGAGGATCCCCTGAACCCCGCCCACCCGCATGGACCACGGCCCCCGCAGGTCGATCTCGTACCCGCGGCCGGCGAGCGCGCTCCGTGTCGACTCGGGAACCCGCGACTCCATCCGCATCACCTGCGCGGGCAGCGGATCGCCCACGTCGTCCACCCACCGGAACCGGGGCGCCGCGATCGCGTCCTGGAGATTGAGCCCGAAGTCGAGCAGGTGCACGAGGACCTGCACGGTCGTGACGAGGATACCGTAGGACCCGGGCGTCCCGATCGTACCCGCAAACCGCCCGTTCCTGTGGAGGTGGAGCGGCGCAATCGGCCACTCGTGGGTCTTGCCGGGGGCGACGACGTTGGGGTGCCCGGGGGTCATCGAGAACCAGTGCATGGCGTTGTTCAGGCAGACCCCGGTCCCGGGGACGACGACGCCGCTGCCGAATCCGTGCCCCAGACTGTGGGTGATGTTGACCGCCAGCCCGCTCGCGTCCGCGGCCGCAAGGTGCGTGGTCGATGCCATCCCCCCGCCCTCGGCGGTCCCCCCCGCTCCGACGCCGCCGCCGGGTGTGCCGGCCACCTGGAATTCGCGGAGGCGCCGGTCGACTTCCGCCCGCAGCTCCCCGGTGTGATCGGGCGAGAGCAGCCGGGCCACCGGCACATCGACAAACGCCGGGTCCCCCACGTAGCGATCGGTGTCCATTCGCGCCGCCCGTGAGGCTTCCGCGACCATAGCCAGGTGATCTGGGCTCAGATGTCCCGCCTCACTGACGTTGAACGTGTCCAAGATGTTGAGCGTCTCGAGGGCCTGAACCGCGCTGGTCGGCGGCGGCGGCGCGTAGACCGTGACCCCCCGGTAGGTGGTGTGGATGGGGGAGGTCCACCGGAGCGTCTCCGGATAGGCGCGCAGGTCCCCCTCCGTGAGCAACCCGCCGCGGTCCCTCATCAAGCGGTCGATCGCATGGCCCAGGGATCCGCCGTACAGGTAGCCGATCCCTTCTGCGGCGATCCGCCGGAATGTCCTGGCCAGATCCGGCTGCGCGAGGAGCGACCCGACGGCCGGGATGTGGCCATCGTGGTAGTAGGTGGCGGTCCCTTCCGGCGTCAGCCGGCTCCCGCTCTCGGAGAACATCTGGTCGTCGAATGGCGTGAACGGGACCCCACGCTCCGCCAGTTCGATCGCGGGCTCCAGCACGTGCGAGAGGGACAGCTTTCCATAGTCGCTCAGCGCTCGAGCCCAGCCCGCAAGGTTTCCCGGAACGGCCGGGGTCAGGGGCCCTGCGTCGGGGTGCCCGCCTGTAAATCGGTCGGGGGTCGCGCCGGAGGGGGCGCGGCCGAGGAAGACCAGCACCCGCGGCGGCCCGTCCGGCGGCGTCAGCACCAGGGTGCCGCATCCGGCCAGTCCCGACATGTACGGCTCCGCCACGCCGATCGCGGCGGCCGCCGCCACGACGGCTGGCCGTAGCGACCATTCCCCGCCGGCCGTAGACCACCGGACGAAGCCCAAACTTTGTGGCAGACGTCTCGTGCGGCACCGCCATCCCCCTTCCGCCGGACCACCGGATGGACCCGGAGGCCTCACCCGTGACGCGGCTACACAAAGCGGGAGGGGATGGCCGTCGCTGGCCATCCCCGTCCCGTCACGCTACCTGACGCGGTCTACCGTTAGCGGACCACTCGGACGTTGGCGGCCTGGGGACCCTTCCGCCCGGCCGTCTCCTCGTACTCCACCTTGTCGCCCTCGTTCAGGGTCTTGTAGCCATCGCCCTGGATCGCGCTGTAGTGCACGAACAGATCCTTCGTGCCCTCCTCGGGGGTAATGAACCCGTAACCCTTCTCAGAGCTAAACCACTTGACTGTTCCAACTGCCATACCTTCCCACTCCTTTACCGGTGCATGCTACCAACCGACTTTTCAGCCTGCTGATGCGAAGATAGTATGCCACACGGAAAACCAAAAAGGCAAGCCGTGTCCGGTTCACTCGGCGACCGTGGCTGAGGCGGCGCCGGCGTCCGCCGTGTACCGGCCGGCAAACGCGGCCAGCGCGCGCTGAAACGCCAGGAGCGGCGCGCGGACCACCCCCGCTCCGATCTGTCCCGTTCCGGCCTGGCGGTGCGCGATGCCCGTGTTGATGACCGGCGTGAGCCCCAACTTGACGACGGAGCGCAGATCGATCCCTGTCGGCGCGCCGGCGAAGTCGAGCGCCGGGATCTTGAAGTGGGCGCTCTGCCCCAGGGTGATCTCCGCCATGGACCGCGTCACGGCCAGGGCCTCGCGCAGGGAGGGCAGCCCCACGAAGCCGACGACGGCCGGCGCGGCCGCCATCGCCATTCCCCCCACCCCCACCGTCTCCACGATGGCGCTGTCGCCCATGTCCGGGTTGGCATCCTCCGCGCCAAACCCCGGGAAGTACATGCCCGCCGGCACGGGCGCCGGGGCGGTGAACCACTGATCTCCGAGGCCGCTGACCCGAATGCCGAACTCGACGCCGTTCCGGCTCATCACCGTGACGACGGTGCTGTAGGGGATCTCCCGGATCGCGCCCACCATGGCTTTTGCCCCGACCATGGCGAGGTTCAAGAAGAACTGATCGTTGTCGGCCAGGAACCGCAGGACGGACGGCAGGACCGATCCCGAGATCCCGCACTCCACGAGCGCGGGCGCGATCGCCCGGAAGAACAGGCCGGTCGCGGCGACGTTGCGCTGGTGCAGCTCGTCGCCCATGGTGAGGGCGCGGGCCATCAGCGGGAGGAGCGGCACCCCGCCGAGGCGCCGGACCGCCGCATCGAGCGCGGGGGCGAGCGCCTCGCGCATCCACCGCAGGCGGGCGATCACCGTCCCGTCGTTGGCTCCGAACCGCAGCACGGCTCCGATCCCCTCGTTCAGCGGAGCGTAGGCCGTGATTCCGTGCTCGGGATCCCGCACTTCCCCCACCGGCATGGACGGGGAGACGATCCCCGCCATGGGACCGACCACCCCCGCGTCGTGCGTGCAGCGGAGCGCGATGGCGCCACGGTCGAGGAGCGCCTCCGCCGCGGCCGGGTCGGCGGCCCAGCCTTCGAAGAGCGCCGCGCCGAGGACCGCCCCCCGCATCGGGCCGCACATGGAGGCGGCCGCGATCGGCGGACCCGCGTGCAACAGGACGCGGCCGCCGAACTCCGGGATCGCCTCGCGCGCTTCGCGGATCCTGGCGAGCACCGGAGCCGCCGCGGTGAGGCGGCGCAGGGCGAGCTCGTTGGCGGTGGCGATGCGGCCGGCGAGGGTGGCGGCCACGTGCCCGGGCCCTCAGCCGGCCCCCAGCGCCCTGGCCGCCTTCGCGACGTCGCCGGCCTTGACCCAGAGAATGGCGCCAAACCGGCCGGCGCCGGCGCTCACCGCGTCGGCCGCCGTGACGTTGACCCCGGCCCCCGCGAGTTTGGTGAAGTAGCCCACCAGGGCTCCCACCCGGTCCTCGCCGTCGATGACGAACGCCTTCTTCGGGCCGACCGCCTTCCAGCCGGCCTTCCTGGCCGCGGCCTGAAACACCCCGGCGTTCGAGACGAAGAAGTCGATCTGCGCGCGTCCCCCGCTGGGGAACGCGTGAAAACCGATGAGGTTCACGGCGGCGTCCTTGAGGTGCGTGAGGATGCGGGCGCCCTCTCCCGGTGTGTCGCCCGTCTCAATGTAGAAATACTCGACCAGACGAACGGCGTCGGGCATCGGCATCGCCTCCTTGGGATTCCCGGTCTCAGTGGTCCTGTTTACCGCGGGACGGGGAAAACCCCTTCACAAGGTCGGCGAGGCGATGCGGGCGGCCTCGTGCGTAAACGCCTGTTTCTCGGTGGCGTGCTTGATGGCTTCATCCTGGCTGATCCGGCGGGTTTTCACCAACGTCTTCAGACTCTGGTCCAGGGACTGCATGCCCTCCCGCGCTCCGGTCTGGATGGCCGACGACAGCTGGTGCACCTTGTTATCCCGCACCAGGTTGCGGATGGCCGCGTTCGCCACCATGATCTCCAGGGCCGCCACCCGGCCCTGCCCGTCCTGGGTCGTCACCAGGGTCTGGGCGACCACCCCCAGCAGCGTGTCCGCCAGCTGCACGCGAATCTGATCCTGCTGGTGAGGCGGGAACACGTCCACGATGCGGCTGATGGTCTGCGGGGCGTTGCTCGTGTGGAGCGTGGACAGCACCAGGTGGCCCGTCTCCGCCGCCGTGAGGGCCAGGGCGATCGTCTCTTGATCGCGCATCTCGCCCACCAGGATGATGTCCGGGTCTTCCCGCAGGGCGCCGCGCAGGGCGGTCCCGAAGGACTTGGTGTTGGGCCCGATCTCCCGTTGATTGATGTTGCATTTCTTGTCCTCGTGGATGAACTCGATCGGATCCTCGATGGTGAGGATGTGGTCTTCCCGGCTGTTGTTCATGTAGTCGACCATCGCGGCCAGGGTCGTGGTTTTCCCCGACCCCGTGGGCCCGGTGACGAGCACGAGCCCGCGGTCTTTCATCGACAGCTCTTTGAGGATGGGCGGCATGCCCAGCTCATCGAGCGACCGGTTCTTCTCCGGGATCAGCCGCATCACCATAGCTTCGCCCAGGCGGTTCACAAACGCATTGACCCGGAACCGGCCGACGTCCTTCAGTTCGAGCGCAAAATCCAAGTCGTGCGAGTCCTCAAACCTCGCCTTCTGCTCATCCGTG
>VBAN01000398.1 GCA_005882445.1 Candidatus Segetimicrobium genomatis
GGCGGTCGGGCACGCCCTGGTCCAGAACCCCCAGGTTCTGGCGGCCAGGGAGGCGGTCGTCGCGGCGCAGCAGGGGGTCGTGGTCGCCCGCGCAGGGTTCTTGCCTACCGTCGCAGCGACCGGAACGGGCGCCGTGGGGACGTCCTCCGCAGCGTCGTTCTCCTCTACGGGGACCGGCGGCCCCATTCCCTTCGGGACAAGCGGCTCGGTCTCTCTCTCGGCGAGCCTGCCGCTGTTCGATGGCGGCCGGACCCCGGCCGCTGTCGCGTCGGCCGAGGCCGCGCTCGCTCAGGCCGAGGGCGCGCTCCGCCAGACCCAGCAGGATACTGCCCTGGCCGTGGCCACCGCGTTCTTCAACGTCCTGGCCTCCGAGCGCCTCACGACCGTGCGGGAGGCTCAGTTGGCGCAGTTCCAGCAACAGCTCGCGCTCTCACAGGCTCAGGTCCGGGCGGGTGTGGCTGCTCAAGCCGACGTGATTCAGGCGCAGGCGACGGTGTCGCAGGCGCAGGTGAACCTGCTCCAGGCCCGTTCCCAGATCGCGACATCGAAGGCCGGACTCCAGGCGGCCATCGGCACGGACGCGGCGGCGCCGGTCGAGGTGCAGGAACCTCCCGCGCCTCCGCTGACCATCCCCGTGACCGCGGATGCGGTGATGCAGGCGGCGGTGGCGAACCGTCCGGAGGTCGCCAAGGCTGTGGCGGTCGTGCGGTCCGGGCAGGCGGCGCTGGATGTCGCGCGCATCAACGCCGGCCCCCAAGTGACCGTCTCGGCAGGCACGGCCTATACCCCCCTCAGCACCAGCCCGGTCCTGACGAACGCAACGACCTACGGTCTCACGGCGACGATCGCCCTCCCCCTCTACAGCGTCGGTGCGCAGGCCGGGGTGGACCAGGCGCAGGCAAATCTGAGGAGCGCGCAGGCGCAACTCCTTGCCGCCCGCGTCTCCGTGAGGCAGGACGCCTATCAATCGTATCTCACGGCCGTGCAGGACGCGGAGACGATCACCGCGACCCAGGCCGCCCGGGCGGCGGCCGACGCGGCGCTCGCGGTCGCCGAAGGCCAATATCGGGCCGGGGTGGGGACGATCGTGGCGGTCGTCACAGCCCAGGCCAACGCCGCGCAGGCCGAGGTCAACGCGGTGACCGCCGTGTACACGTATCAGACCGGTCTGGCGACGCTGCGCCACGCCCAGGGGATGCCGGTCGCCGGAGGAGGCAGTCAATGACACTCGCGAGCAGGGGCATCCGACGTGCGATCGTCGTCGCCGTGGCCGGCGTCTTCATCGCCGGGGGGGCGATCGCCGGCGCCCAGCACTTTACCCCCAAACGCAACGCGATCCGGTACATCACCCGGACCGTGGCTTACAGCGATATCTCCGCGACGGTGACCGAGACCGGCACGGTGAATCCCGTCGACACCGTTCAGGTCGGCACTCAGGTGTCGGGCACGATCGCCACCCTCTACGTGGACTACAACTCAAAGGTGGCGAAAGGCGAGGTGCTGGCCACGCTCGACCCGACGCAGTTCCAGGCGGCCGAGCAGCAATCGAGCGCGAACCTGGCGGGGGCCCGGGCCAGTTATGCCGCCGCCCTGAGCGCCGTCGCCCAGGACCAGGCCAGCCTTCAAAGCGCGCAGGCGAGCGCGACCAAGGCCCAGGCCCAACTCGCGCTGGCGGAGTTGACCGTCGGGCGAGACGCGTCGCTGCTGCAGCAGGGATTCATTCCGCAGAGCCAGATGGATGCGGATCAAACCGCCGTCAAGACCGCCACGGACGACACCCATGTGGCCGAGGCCGCCGTGGCCGTCGCCCATGCGCTGGTGAAGACCGCGCAGGCCCAGGCCGCCGCGGCGCAGCAGCAGGTCGCGTCCCAGGCCGCGGGGCTGCAGCAGGCCGAGTACAATCTTGCCCGGACGGTGATCACGAGTCCCGTCACCGGGATCGTGCTGGCCCGCAACGTCAGCGTCGGCCAGACCGTCGCGGCGTCCTTCACGACGCCGACGCTCTTCACGCTGGCCACGAACCTGACGGACATGCAGGTCGATACCTCGGTCGACGAGGCAGACGTCGGCAACGTCCGGGCGGGGGAGGCCGCGCAGATCACCGTCACGGCGTTCCCGAACGTCGTGTTCTCCGGAACCGTGCAGCAAGTGCGGGTGAACCCCACGGTCGTGCAAAACGTGGTCACCTACGATGCGGTGGTGATCGTCCACGACAGCTCGGGGCGGCTGTTCCCGGGGATGACCGGGCAGGTGACGATCGACGTGGCCACGCGGCAGCACGTCCTGGCGGTGCCCACGGCCGCCCTGTTGTTCCGGCCGCTGGCCCAACGGAGCGCGCCTTCCGCTCCACCCGGGGGCGGGGGGGTGTTGGGCTTTGGCACCCCGTCGAACGGGACAGCCCCGGCGGCCCCGGTGGCCGGGGCTCCGGGATCCCGGGTCACCCTCTGGATTCTGCGCAACGGGCAGCCGTCTCCGGTCTCCGTCGTCATCGGGATCTCGGACAATCAGAACGTCGAGATCACCGGCGGGGACCTTCACGCGGGCGACCCCGTGGTCGTCGCTCAGGTCCGCGGCTCCGGACGGGGCGGCTCAGGCGGCGGGGGGAGCTCGACCCCGTCCGGCGGGACT
>VBAN01000399.1 GCA_005882445.1 Candidatus Segetimicrobium genomatis
CCACGGGCGGCTCGTCGGGCTGATCTCGCTGACGGCCATCCTCGAGGCCCGGCATCAGGAACGCGATCCCCTCACCGGTCTCCCCTGGGCCGCCTCCCTGCGCAACTGGGCCATGGGCGCCCTCGGGCGTGGCGAAGAAGTCGTGATCCTGTTCGTCGACCTGGACAACTTCGGCATCGTCAACAAGGCCCTCGGCCACGTGGTGGGCGACGACATCCTGCGCTCCGTGGCCTATCTGCTCTCCGCCTCCCTCGATCCGTCCACCGACTTCATCTGCCGCTACGGCGGCGACGAGTTTGCGATCGCAACGACCCGCCGCGTCGAGGACGCGACCGCGCTCGCGCAGCGGCTGCGCGAGACCGTGAACCTGCCGGTCGAAATCGAGCGGATGCAGGNCAGGAGCGGGTGACGGCGAGCGTCGGGTTCGCCGGAGGCCGCCGTGTGGAGCCGCGGACCGCGGCGCACATCGCCGCCACCGTGGACGATCTGCTGACGCTGGCGAGCCGCGGGTCGACCCTCGCCAAGGAGTCCGGCCAGGGGATCGTCCATCACACACGGCGGGAAGAGGAGCGGGACCTCCGCCAGCCCGGCCGGCGCTACCGGCGGGGAGAGATCCGCCTCCGCTTGGACCATGCCGTCGTGTCGGCCGAGCCCCACCAGAGCGTCGCGACGGTGGCGCTCGGTTTGGGCGACCGGATCGTGCGCGGGACGGCGGCCGCGCGGATCTCCGGCCGCGCGGTGCCGCTCCTGGTCGCGGACGCGACGCTCGCAGCCATCGCGCAGGTGATCGCCAGCTCGTCCGGGTTCCTTCTCGAAGATCTCTCCCTGATCCCGTCCGAAAACGAGACGGTCGCGGTGGCCATTTTGGCCGGCGCCCCCGGCCAACCGGAGCGGCTCGTCGGCAGCGCCCGGGCGGCCGACGCGCACCTCGCCGTGTCCCGGGCGGTTCTGGACGCGCTCAACCGGCGCCTCGCGAGGATCCTGGAAGGGATGCTTCAGCGGGATCCGGAGGCGCAGCACGGCTCCTCTGAGGCAGGGGCACCCTCCCTCCAGTCGATCGAAAACTGAATGTGGCGCCCCGGCGCGCAACGCGGAGGAGTCGAGATGCGAGGACAAGGACTGACGCAGGCGTACGTGAAGAAGATGACCACGATCGTGATCGCCTTGGCCCTGTTGACGGCCCTCGCCAACAGGGTCCCCGGCGCCGCCGCGAAGTGGATCACGACGGCCCTGGCGGTCGGCCTGCTGGGACTCTCGGGCTGGGGGTTGATCTTCTCGCTCAGGATTCGTGAAGCGGAAGCGGGTCCTCCCTGGAACGACAAGACCGTGCCCATCTCGAGGCGGGCGCGCAGTCACGGCGGACCGGGGGACAGCAGCGGACGCCCCTCCACGCCAAGTCGTTCGAGGAGCGCGTAAGCCGCCACGGGCTCCGGCCGGGATCGTCCGGGCCGGCAGGAGACGCTGCCGGTGGCCCTTACAGCGTCCGGATGCGCGGGTCCAGCAGATCCCGGAGGCCGTCTCCGAGGAGATTGAACCCGAGGACGGTCAGCGCGATCGCCGCGCCAGGCAGGACGGCGATCCACGGATCGAGCAGCATGTACTGCCGCGCCGCGCTCAGCATCAGCCCCCAGGGGGCGGTCGGCGGCTGGGTGCCCAGGCCGAGAAAGCTCAGCGCGGCCTCGGTGAGGATGGCGGTCGAGAGTGACACGGTCGTCTGCACGATCAAGGGCGCCGAGACATTCGGCACGACGTGCCGCAGCATGATCTTCCAGTTGGGCAGGCCGACGGCCCGCGCGGCTTCGATGTAGGCGAGGGTGACCACCGCGAGGGTGGGCCCCCGCGCGATCCGGGCGAAGATCGGCGCATAGACGATCCCGATCGCGATCATCGCGTTGGTCAGGCTCGGCCTCAGGATGCTGGTGATCGCGATCGCCAGCACGATCGCCGGGAACGAGAACAGCACATCCATGATCCGCATCGTGACGTTGTCGACCCAGCCCCCGTAAAACCCCGCCAGGACGCCCGACGTGGCGCCGCAGGCCAGCGCGATCGAGACCGCGAGGCCGCCCACATACAGCGAGACCCTGGCCCCGTAGATCAGCCGGCTCAACTCGTCCCGTCC
>VBAN01000006.1 GCA_005882445.1 Candidatus Segetimicrobium genomatis
TGCTCAACTTCGGCAGGAAGATCGCCGAGGGCACCCCGCTCGAGGTCCGGACCGACACGGCGGTGGTGGAGGCGTACCTGGGGGGCCGGACGGCGGGCGCGCCTCCGAGGCGCCGGGTGGCCGCGGGCGCGGACGTGCTGGCGCTGGACGACGTCAGCGCCGGGTACGGGCCGGTGGACGTGCTCCACGGGGTGTCCCTGCGCGTGGGGGAGGGACAGATCGTCGCCCTGATCGGGGCGAACGGCGCCGGCAAGACGACCCTGCTGCGCACCGTCTCGGGCCTGGTACCGTCTCGCCGCGGCCGCATCCGCCTCCACGGGGCATCCATCGAGAGGGCGCGCCCCGACCGCATCGTCGGCCGTGGCGTTGCGCACGTCCCCGAGGGGCGGCAGGTGCTGGCCCGGATGACCGTCCTGGAGAACCTGCGCGCGGGCGCCTACGCGCGCAGGGATCGCGAGGTCGAGGACGACCTCGCCTCGATGCTCGAGCGCTTTCCGGTGCTCCATGAGCGCCAGAGGCAGATCGCCGGCACGCTCTCCGGCGGCGAGCAGCAGATGCTGGCGATCGCGCGGGGGCTCATGTCCCGGCCCCGCCTGTTGATGCTCGATGAGCCGTCCCTCGGCCTGGCGCCGATGATCGTTGGACAGATCTTCGGGATTATCCAGGAGCTCAACGCCCGGGGCGTCCCGATCCTCCTGGTCGAGCAGAACGCCCACCTCGCCCTGGAGACGGCGGATTGGGCGTACGTCCTCGAGACGGGCCGGATCGTGAAGCAGGGCGAGGCCGATCGCCTGCTCGGCGACGAATCCGTGCGGCGGGCCTACCTCGGGTAAGGCAGGCGTCCCGCGGCCCGGCGGCCTACTTCTTCCGAAACTGGCTCAGGATCTGGTCGGCCTGCTGCTGGGCGGCGGCGAGCGCCTGATCCGCGGTCTTCGCCCGCGTCAGCGCCGATTGCAAATTGTCCGAGAGCACCTTCTGGACCTGGGCGCTGTTGTGCGAGGAGAGTTCGGCCTGGGCGTACGGCAACTGGTCGCGCGCCACGAGCGCCTGCGGAAACTGCGCGGTGTAGTCCTGGTACAGCCTGATGCTGAACGCCGACCTGCGAACGGCGACGTAGCCGGAGGCCTCGCTCCACCTGGCGGCCTGCTGCGGGGCCGTCATCCACTGGATGAACTCCCAGGCCGCGGTCTTGCGCTCGGTGGGGATATTCTTGAAGATGTACAGGTTCCCCCCGCCCGTCGGCGTGCCGTACTGCTTGTCCGCGGGCATGAACGCCGTGCCAAACGGGAACCCGGCGTTCTTCCTGACGAACGTCAGGCTTCCCGTCGAATGATAGATCATCGCGAACTTGCCGGCGACGAACTGGGTGGGGAGGGTGCCCCAGTCCGTGACGTTGCCGGGCTCCACCTTCATGTCCTGTAGCCTGAGCCAGAAATCCAACGCCCGGTGGGTGGGTGGGGTGTTGAAGAACACCTCGGTGCCGTCGTCGTTCGCCAGCCGCCTGGCGCCTGCCTCGGCGGCGAACCCCTGAAACAGCCAGTAGGTGAAGCCCGTGGTCGGGATCCCGACTCCCCACCGGGTGACATCGCCCGACGCGTCGCGCAGCGTCAACTGCTGCGCGTCCCGCTCCACCTCGGCCCAGGTCTTCGGGGGCGCGTTGGGATCCAGCCCGGCGCGCTCGAACGCCTCCTTGTTGAAGTAGAGAATAATGGTGCTGCGCTGAAACGGGATGGAGTAGGTGGTCCGGCCGACCCGCGCGTTGAGCCAGAACGCCGCGAAAAAGTCCTGCCGGAAGCGTTCCCCGCCCGACCGTGGCATCCATGTCGAGCAGGGTGAACAGATCGGTGGAGAGCAGGACGGCCACATCGGGAGGAACGCCTCCGAGGACGGCGGCCTGGGTCTTGGCCATGGCCTCGTCGTATCCGCCGGCGAAGACCGGGGTCACGTGGGCGCCGGGGTGGGCGTTGTTGAAGTCGGTCACCAGGCCGTCCATGACCTTGGCGAGCGGCCCCGACACGCTGACGGGATAGAAGAACTTGAGCTCAACGGCCGCGCCGGCCCGCCCGGCCGCCCACAGCCGGAGTGCGAGCACGAGCGCCGCCAGGACCGCGCACACGCGTCTTGCCTTCGCGCCACTCCTCGCCACATCCATCCCCCCTCGGCCGCTCTCAGGTGGATTTACCATTGTTCCACTCCTCGCTTCGATTGGCCTTTACCGGGGGCCCGAAACGCAATCCTGCCCGGCGGTGGAGCAGGGAACACGTCTCCCCGCGCTCAATTGTGGGAGCAGCCCCGCCTTCCATCGCGGGGGGAGACCACCGACCTGACATGAGCGCAGACCGCCCCGGACGCTCCTCGAGCCCGAAAGCCTCCCGCTTCCTGGGACGCGGACCGTCCGGCGGGCAGCCCCTCGGGGTGGCCCACCGGGGGGCGTCCAAGGAGTCGCCCGAAAATACCCTCGCCGCATTTCGCCTCGCGCTCCACCTCGGCGCGGAGGCGGTGGAGTGTGATGCCCGCCGCACCCGCGACGGACACGTCGTCGTGATTCACGACCACGCGCTGGACCGCACGACGGACGGCCGCGGGCCGGTCGAGTCGCACACGCTCTCTGAGATCCGCGGGCTGGACGCCGGCCGGTGGTTCGGGCCTCAGTTTGCCGGCGAGCGGATCCCCCTCCTGGCGGAGGTCCTGGAGGCCGTGCGCGGGAAGGCGCTCGTTAAACTGGAGATCAAGAACGATCCGGTCCCCTACGAGGGAATCGAGCAGCAGATCGTCGATATCGTCCGCGGCCTGGGAATGGAGGACGAGGTCTTCGTGATGTCCTTCGATCACGAGTGCGTCCGGACCGTCCACGCCCTGGCCCCGCGCCTGGCCACGGGGATCCTCTACTCGGGCCGGCTGGTGGATGCGCCCCACGCAGCGCAGGCGGCCGGGGCCGACGCGCTGTGCGTCCACCGCGGCTACGTCTCCCCCCGGGACGTCGCCCGCGCGCACGCCGCGGGGCTCGGCTTCTTCGTCTGGACCGTCGACGACGAGGAGACGCTCCGGCACTGCGTCGCCTGGGAGGTCGACGGGGTCACCTCCAACGACACCCGGCTGATGCTGCGCGTCCTGGGGGCGGCGCGTCCCGGGGCATGACCACGGCTCGGGCGCGCGCCTCGGAAGGCGAAGCGTGGACGCGCTGAAGGCACGGATCCGCCGGGACGGGCGCCACCTCGGCCACGGCATTCTCAAGGTCGACGGGTTCCTCAACCACCAGATCGATCCGGGGCTCATGAACGAGTGCGGCCGGGAGCTGGCCCGCCGCTTCGCGCCGGCGAGAGCCACCAAGGTGCTCACCGCGGAGATTTCGGGCATCGCCCCGGCGCTGAGCACGGCGCAGCACATCGGCGTCCCCGTCGTCTACGCGCGGAAGGACAGACCGATCACCATGCCCGACCAGGTGCTGCTCACCGTCGCCCCGTCGCACACCAAAGGGCGCACGGTCGAACTGATCGTCTCGCCCGAGTACCTGGCGGCGGGCGAGCGGGTGCTGATCATCGACGATTTCCTCGCCACCGGCCAGACGATCCTCGGCCTCGCCCGGCTCGCCAAAGCCGCGGGTGCGGCGGTCATCGGCATCGGCGTGGTGATCGAGAAGGCCTTCGAAGGCGGGCGCGCCGCCCTCCAGCCCCTGGGAGTGCCGGTCGAAGCCCTGGCTATTATCACCGAGATGCGCGGGGAGGAGATCATCCTGGCCTAGGGGGGCGGCACTCGTCCCAGTCTCGCCCGAAAGGAGGCGTGTGTAGGTTACATACGAAAGTACGGGGATTCCGAAGCCTGAAACACAACACTCTGATCGGCGAGAACGGATCAATCGAAATCAGAACTCTCAAA
>VBAN01000400.1 GCA_005882445.1 Candidatus Segetimicrobium genomatis
TGCAGCAGGAAGCTCGTCCGCGGGAAGTCGTCCTGCATCAAGAGTCCCTTGATCGAGCTCTCGGTGCTTTCCGACACCTCGCGCAGCCCGACCCCGTTGAGATAGAGCCGCTTCACGCAGGCCTCCACATGCCGCGCCTCATCCACGACCTGGGTCGACAGGAACAGGCCCACCTCCGTGTACGCGGGATGGATGCGGCTCACGAACTTTGCCGGCACGTACCATGCCGCGTACTCCTGCTGCAGCATCCACGTCAGGACACCGGCGGCCGGCCTCCCAGGGAATGTCGGTCGCGGCGTTCCACTGACGCCGCTTCGCCCGCTCGATCAGCTCCTGCACGTTGTCCGCCCACACGAGCTCCCGGCGCGTGAGGGTATAGGGCATGCCGGGGCCCGGATGCGCCCGGGGGGCGCCCCGGAACATGATTCCCTGCGGGGAGACTTCGTCGGGCACGGGCGCAAGGCGCAGGCCGGTCAGCAAGAGGGCGCCGCCCGGCTCGAGATGCGCGGGGGGACCCGCCGGAGCGGTCGCGGTGGCGGGGGGGACGGCAGACGGCCCGTCGGCCGCGGGAGGCACGTCCTGCCTCGAGCCTGTGCCGCCGGCCCGCGCGTCGGCCGACGTGCGGGAGCGCTTTTCTGGTTCCTCTGACGCCGTGCGCGGCGCGCTCATTGGATGGGCTTCACCTCATAGTCCACCTGGACCGGATGGCGCACCGTGTTCACGACGGGCGAGAGATT
>VBAN01000079.1:0-2417 GCA_005882445.1 Candidatus Segetimicrobium genomatis
CGGCCATTGGCTGGGAGCCGCCCTGGGAGTTCCGCACGCAGCTGGAGGCGGTCGTCGGGACGCGAGAGGGGCGGCCGGTGCTCGGGTTCTTCGCCTGGGGAGGCGGCCGTGTCATCGAGGTTCAGTAGTGTCCCGTGCAGCACCCGGGCAACGTCGCGGCCCTCACCGCCGTCCGGGCCGCCTGGGACGCGCTGCACCCGGTCGCCGGAGCCGTCCGCGGCCTGCTGGCCCGTGTGGCCGCCGCCTCGGGGGAGGTGATGCTGGGCTTGGCGGCGACCCGCCGGCTCCTCGCGGACGAGCGCCACCTGGTGGTGCGGGCGCTCCTTGACCGGATCCCGAACCTCGTCGGCCTCATGGAAGTCCGCGCGCCCCGGCGAAGCCACCTCCTCGCCGGGCGCCGCGCCGATCTGCTCTGGGGCCGGCCGCACGTGGCCGAGGAGGTGGCCGGCGTGCGGTTCCACGTGCCCCTGCTCGCCGAGTTTCCGGTGAACGCCCGCGGTCTTCCGGGATTGATCGAGATGATCCTGACCGCGCTGGACCCGTCGTCCGCGGACACCGTGGTGGAGCCGGACGCGGGGATCGGCGGCTACTCGCTCCACCTTGCGCTCGCCTCGGCGCGCGTGATCGCCGTGACGGAAGCGCCGCAGTTGGACGCCGCCTGGGCGAACGCCCGCCTCAACCGGATCACGAATTACCAGTTCTACGCGCGGGATCCGGTCCGGGCGCTCGAGAAAGCCCTGCGCCGCGGGCCGGTCCACCTGGCGTTTCTGCATCCTCAGGGCATCGGGCTGGCGCCCGGCGTCCCCCGTGCCCTCCGGCAGGCAGGGGCCGTCCGCGTGGTCTACCTGGGCAGGGCGCTGCCCGCGCTGGCGCGGGATGCGGCGGCGCTCGCGCGGGAAGGGTTCCGGATCCGGCAGGTGCAGCCGATCGACCTGAGCCCCCAGACGAGCCGCGTCCAGGCCCTGGTCACCGCGTCCGGTGAGACCGAGGAAATTCCGCTAGATTTTCGCGGATTCCCGCGATATTATAGAGGCATCGTGCCCACTAAGATTTCAGGGGATTCCGCGGGATTATAGCGGGGACCGGACGTTCATGACTGAGACAAAGACTGCTCAACCAAACGCCGCCGGGCTCCCGGTGCTGGAAGGACTGTTCGGCTCCAAAAGCCGCGCCAGGCTCCTTACCGTCTTCGTGAGCCATCCCGCGGAGGAGTTCTACGCGCAGCGCCTTACGACTATGACCCGCCTCGCCGAGTCATCGGTGCGCTACGAACTTGGCCGGCTCCAGAAACTCGGTGTACTCGTCGCGCGGAGGGCAGGGCGGGAGAAGTATTTCCGCATCAACGACCGCCATCCGCTCCTCCCAGAGCTCAAACAGATGGTCTACAAAACCGCTGGCCTGGGGGAGACCATCCGTCAGGCGGTCGACGGAATGCCCAATGTCCATGCCGCGTTCGTCTTCGGATCCGTCGCCAAGGAGGCGAGCAGGCCACGTCCGACATCGACCTGTTCATCCTCGGCAGGCCCGATCAGACCCGACTCGCGGCCGTGCTCAGCGAAGCCGAAGGTCGCCTCGGGCGCGAGATCAACCTTGTGACTATGGCCCCCGACGAATGGCGACGCCGGCGCAACGCAGGGGAGGGGTTCATCGACGAGCTCCTGCGATCACCCAAGATTTTCCTCGTGGGCGATGAGCAATCCCTTCGCCGAGCTTGAACACCAGCTCGAGCGGATCCCGATCCGCCGTCTCGAAATCGAGCGGCTCCTCGAAAAAATGGACCACGACCTCGACGCGGCGGAGTACAACCTCAATAAAATGCCCGACCGGGCCGTCAAGATGGCCCACGAAGCGATCCTGAGCGGATGCACCGCGCTCATGATCGCCTACGGGTATCGGTCAAAAGTCAACGGGCATCATTACGTGACCATTCGATTCGCCCAGCTCGCCCTTCCCGCGCACAAAGCCATGTTTGATCACGCCGAGAGGCTCCGCCGCCTGCGCCACCAAGTCACCTACGGCACGGAATACACCGTGTCAGAAGAAGAGGCAGCAGGGGCGCTCCAGTTGGTTCACCAACTCGCACCCGTCCTCAAGAAGGCAGCACTCGAAGCGCTGACCCGATCCGAAAGAAAGTAGGACCGAAACCAACCCAACGTCTCGGGCTCGCGCGGGAGAGGAACGACCGCCCCCCATGCGACCCGGAACCACCCGTGCCTTTGGCCCTACGCTGATGGCAGGGTAGGACAGGACACAGTGATTAGGGCGGGGGAACGCAATCCCGGCCCTTCCTTATTGTGCACCTCGACCGATGATATACTGTGGCCACGGCCCGTACGAACCGCGACCGGAAAACGAAAATCATCTTGACGCTATCATTTGAGCCATGACACCTAAGCGAACCACCGTCTACCCAGAGC
>VBAN01000079.1:2457-6562 GCA_005882445.1 Candidatus Segetimicrobium genomatis
AGACGCTCAAGGTCAAGGCCGCCGAGACCCATCAGTCATTTTCGGAGCTCGCAAACGGTGCGGTGCGCCGTTGCCTACTGGAGGACGCCGAAGACCTAACCGGCTTCAAACAGCGAGTGCGGGAGCCCAGCTTGGCGTTCGAAACCATCCGCAAAGACCTGATGCGGGTGGACGCTTATAAGGCGGCAAGGCGACTACCGGGTGATCTACCTTGTGAGCGACGAGCGTCACGAGGTCGTCGTGTTCAAGATTGGCCATCGCCGCGAGGTCTATCGGTAACTTTAGCAGGTTCTCGGCATCTAACCTCGAAGACATATTAGGGGGGCCGCAGGGCTCTGGAGGATACGCCTGAATGCCCGCTGAGTTCGTCCACTGCCACCTCCACACCGAATACTCCCTCCTCGACGGCGCGAGCCGGATCGCCTCCCTCATGCAGCGCGCGCAGGAGGTGGGCATCCCCGCGCTGGCGCTCACCGATCACGGCGCGCTGTACGGGGCGGTCGAGTTCTACCAGCAGGCCCGCGCGCACGGCATCACGCCCATCATCGGGGTCGAGGCCTACGTCGCGTCGCGGCGGATGACGGATCGTGATCCGAAGTTGGACGCGTCCTCGTTCCATCTCGTGCTGCTGGCGACGAACGCGGAGGGGTACCGGAATCTCCTCAAGCTCACCACGGCCGCGCATCTCGACGGCTTCTACTACAAGCCGCGGATCGACCGGGAGTTTCTCAGCCGCCACGCCGCCGGCCTGATCGGCCTGTCGGGCTGCCTCCAGGGTGAGGTCCCGCGCGCGCTGCTGCGGGATGACGCCGCGGCGGCGCGGCACCTGGCCACCGCCTACCGCGACATCTTGGGCCCCGGGAATTTCTTCCTGGAGGTGCAGAACCACGGCCTTCCCGATCAGCAGACCTTGATCCAGCGCATGGTCCCCCTCGCCCGCGACCTCGGCCTGCCGCTCGTCGCCACCAACGACGTCCACTACGTGAATCGGGACGAAGCGGACGCCCAGGATCTCCTGATGTGCATTCAGATGGGGCTGGCCCTTGACCAGAAAGACAAGCCGCGGATGGGCGAGACTCCGGAGTTTTACCTGAAGAGCCCGGCCGAGATGGCCGCGCGGTTCGCGGACCTGCCCGAGGCGCTCGAGAACACGCTCGCCATCGCCGAACGGTGCCGGCTGGAGATCGAGACGGATCAACTGACGCTGCCGCACTTCCCCGTGCCCGAGGGCGAGACGGCGGACTCGTATCTCCGGCGGCTGTGCGAGGCCGGCATCCGCCGCATCTTCGGCCAGATGACCCCGGCGCTCGCGGAGCGCCTCGACTATGAGCTCGGCGTGATCGCCAGGATGGGCTTTGCCGCGTACTTCCTGATCGTCCAAGATTTCGTCAACTTCGCGCGCCGCAGCGGCATCCTGACCACGGTCCGGGGATCCGCTGCCGGCAGCCTGGTGCTCTAGGAGCGCTACACGATGCCCGACATCGACGTCGACTTCATGGACAGCCGGCGGGACGAGGTCATCAAGTACGTGATGGACAAGTACGGGGCGGACCGGGTCGCGCAGATCATCACCTTCGGGACGATGGGCGCCCGCGCGGCCATTCGCGACGTCGGCCGGGCGATGGGGCTGCCCTACGGGGACGTGGACCGGATCGCCAAGATGATCCCGGGGCCCACCGTGACCCTCAAGGAAGCGATCGAGGCCGAACCGGAACTGCGCGAGACCTCCGAGCGGGATCCGCAGATCCGCCGGCTCCTCGATCTGGCCCAGAAGCTCGAAGGGGTGGCCCGCCACGCCAGCACCCACGCCGCGGGCGTCATCATCGCGCGCGACCCGCTGATCGAACAGGTCCCGCTGCAGCGCGCGACCAAGGGCGACCTCGTGATGACGCAGTACGACATGAACAGCGTCGCCGCGATCGGCCTCCTGAAGATGGACTTCCTCGGCCTCACGAACCTCACCGTCCTGGACGCGGCGATCCGGATCATCAGGGAGACCCGGGGCGTGGAGATCGATCTGGCGCGGATCCGACCGGGATCTTCCAGCTTGAGGGCCGCGGCATGCGCCGGTACCTCAAGGACCTGCGCCCCGACCGGATCGAGGACGTCATGGCGATGGTCGCGCTGTTCCGCCCCGGCCCGATGGCGAACATCCCGTCCTACATCCGCCGGAAGCACGGCCAGGAGCCGGTGACCTACCTGCACCCGCTCCTCGAGCCGGTGCTCAAAGACACCTACGGGGTCATGGTCTACCAGGAAGACATCATGACCGTGGCCCAGGCCGTGGCCGGCTATACGCTCGCCGAGGCGGACGTCCTCTGCTACGCCATCCGCAAGAAGATCAAGGACCGGCTCCTCGCCCAGCGGGAGAAGTTCGTCGCCGGCGCCCGGCGGAACGGGGTGCATCCCAAGATCGTCGATCAGATCTTCGAGCAGTTCGAGCCGTTTGCCCGGTACGGCTTCAACCGCGCGCACGCGGCCTGTTACGGGCTCATCGCCTACTACACGGCCTACCTCAAGGCCCACTACCCGGCCGAGTACATGACCGCGGTCCTGACGAGCGATGCCGGCGACACCGAGAAGGTGGCCCAGGCCGTGGCCGAGTGTCACCGCATGGACATCCGCATCCTTCCCCCCGATGTGAATACGAGCGCGGCGTCCTTCACCGTTGAAGGGGAGGCGATCCGGTTCGGGCTGGCCGCGGTCCGCAACGTGGGGCCCGGAGCGGTGGAGTCGATGATCGCCGCCCGGTCCTCCGCCGGTCCCTTCACCGGGCTCGCCGATTTCTGCGCGCGGGTGGATACCCGGCAGGTCAATCAGCGGGTCGTCGCCAGCCTGGTCAAGGCCGGGGCGCTCGACTCACTCGGGACGGCACGGGCGCAGATGCTGCAGACCCTCGACGAGACGATGGAGAACGCCCAGCGGGCGCAGCGCGTCCGGGCCCAGGGGCAGACCGGTCTCTTCGACATGGGCGCAGAGGCCATCTCCCAACCGGCCGCGCCCGCCGGAGACGAGTTCAGCCGCGAAGAGCTCCTGACCATGGAGAAGGAGATGCTCGGGCTCTACATCTCCGATCATCCGCTCCACCGCTGGCAGCCCATTCTGGCGCAGCGCGTCACCGCCCAACTGGGGCAACTCGTGGACCTCCCCGACCGCAAGGAAGTCGTGGTGGGCGGCCTCGTCGGCGGCGTGAAGCGGACCATTACCCGGTCGGGGTCCGCGATGGCCTTCCTGACCCTGGAGGATCTGACCGGCAGCGTCGAGGTGGTCGTGTTTCCCCGGGTCTACGAACAGCAGGGCTACGCGCTCAAGCGGGATGCCGTGGTGCTCCTGAGAGGGCGGGTCGACATCGAGGAGCAGACGGCCAAGCTGCTCTGCGAGGAGATTCTCTCGCTGCCGCCGTCTCCGGACGCCGCCGCCGACGGGGCGGCCGTGGGTGAAATGCTCAGCCCGGCCACGCAGGTCAGGAAAGCCAATCGAAGCGGGGAGTGGGACAAAGGTAATGGGAACGGCGGCCGACCGGCGGCCCGGGGCGCAGATCGCGGGCGCGCAAACGGAATCCCGGCAGGGTCGGGAGGCACCCCGGGATCCGCGGAGCACGTCCTGGCTCGCGGCTCAGACACGGCCCGGCCCCCGCTTCGCATCCGGGTGAGCACCCGCGAAGAGATGGAGCAGCTCGAGCGGTTTCTGCTCGACCATCCCGGGGACCGTCAGGTCTGCGTCCACGTCGTTACGGGCCACGGGGCCGAGCACATCGTCCCGGCGCGCACTCGTGTCCTCGACGCCGAGGGGTTGCACCAGGAACTCGAGCAATTGTTTGGCGAGGGCAACGTCTGGGAGGAATGACGGCCCGGCGGGCGTGTGCGCTGGCGGCCGCCGCGTGCATCGCGGCGGCGTTTTCATTTGTCCCGCATCACGGAGCGTGGACGGGTGGATCCGCGGAAGCAGGCGGCCGGCCGCGTTCGTCCAGGCGATCACGACGACCGTGACCGCGGAAGGGCGCCGGTATCCGGTGAGGATGGTGAAAGCGCGGCTCCACAGCGTCCGCGTCAAGGTAGGGCTGGCGGAGGGCAGGGTCGGTCACACCGAGTCGCTGGCCGGGATC
>VBAN01000080.1:0-4779 GCA_005882445.1 Candidatus Segetimicrobium genomatis
CGGTCCTCTGCTTGATCGTCACCGCGGCCTGGATGAACGCGTCCATGGTGGCCGGCGGATGGGCGGGATCCAATCCGGCGCGCCGGAACAGCGTCCGATTGAAAGCGAGGACATCGGGTTCCACATACCAGGGAATCCCGTAGGCCCGCCCCCCGACGCGCAGCGATGCCCAGATGTTGGGAAAGTACCGGGCCCGCGCGGCCGCCGGGACGGCGGCCTCCATGTCCACGAGCGCGTGGGCCTGGGCCATCCGGACCGTGATCTCGGTGTTGAGGTTGACGACGTCGGGGGCGACGCCCCCGGCGATCGCGGACAGGAGCTTCTGGTCGAGGGACTGGAACTGGAGGTCGATCCACCGGACGCGCGCCCCGGGATGCGCGCGCTCGTACCGGCCGATCATGTCCTGCACGTAGGCGGTGAGCAGCGGCTGAAGGGCGATCGTCCAAAACTCGAGCGGCACCCGCGGGCCCGGGGAGGCGCGAGCGGCTCCGAGCAGGAGCCCAAGCGCTGCGACGGCGGCGAGGCGGCGCCTCACCGTTCGGCCGTCTCCACGTGTTCGGACACACCAGCCCTTGCGGACCGCAGGCTCCGCCTACATGAACGCGGCGGCATGGCGCCGCGCCCAGGCCTCGAACGTCCCGGGCCGCCGCCCGGTCACCTGCTCCACCCCGCCGGTCACGACGTCGGTCTTGCCCGCCCTCATCGCCGTGTACAGGTCCATCAAGGCCTCGACGTAGGCCGGCGGCATGCTCTTCAGCATGCCGCTTCGGACGCTTTCGAGCGGGATGTCCACGAATTTCACGGGCTTGCCCAGGACGGATGACAGGGTCGCCGCGTACTGCGCGCCGCTCAGCGATTCGGGTCCGGTCAGCGTGTAGGCCTTCCCCTCGTGGCCCGGGGTGGTGAGGGTCTTCACCGCGACCGCGGCGATGTCCGCGGGGTCGATCGACGCCCAGCGGCCGGTCCCGGTGGGCTGATAGAATGCCCCCTGCGTCTTGATCGTCTCTGCCCAGCCGAGCGCGTTCGACATGAAGTTGCCCGGCCGGAGCATCGTCCACTTGAGCCCGGACTCCCTGAGGCGCTGCTCGGACTTGGCATGCCACTGCGAGAGGATCAACACCGGCTTGTCGGCTCCGATGATGGAGAGCTTGACCACGTGCCCGACGCCGGCCTTTGTCGCCGCCTCGAACGCGTTGGCCTCGAGGTCCGGTCCGCTCGGCCCGGCCGACACGAGGTAGAGCCGCGCGATCCCCTTCATGGCGGGGCCGAGCGACTCGGGGCGGTCGAGATCCCCCTGGACGATCTCGGCCGTCTGTTGAAACTCGCGGGCCTTGCCCGGGTCGCGGACGAGCAGGCGGGGCTTCTGCCCGGCGGCGATAAGCTGGCGGGCGACTTCCCCGCCGGTCGTCCCGGTGGCTCCAGTCACGAGGATCATCGGGTTCACCTCCTGGCCATGGCGCTTCGACGCCGGCGGTCTGGGCTACTTCAGGCCGGTCAGCGTGACCCCCCGGATCATGAACCGCTGTGAGACGGCGTAGGCCAGCAGCATCGGCGCGGTCGCAATGACCCCCGCAGCCATCAACGGGCCGTAGTCGATGTTGCCGTAGGGATCCTTGAAGAGCGCGATGCCGACGGGGAGGGTCCGCAGCCGCTCGGAGTTGATGATGATCTCAGGCCAGAGGAAGTCGTTCCAGCTGCCGAGGAAGAGGAGCAGGGCGATGGTCGCGAGCGCCGGTTTGATCAAGGGCGCGACGACCGCCAGCACGATGCGGATCTCCCCCGCCCCGTCGATCCGCGCCGCCTCGATCAGGTCCATCGGAACCACGCTGATCGATTGCCGGATGAGGAACACGCCGAGGGCGCTGGCGAAATTCGGCGCCAGGATGCCGGCATAGCTGTCGACCCACCCGATGCGCGAGAGGAAGACGTACAAGGCCACGCTGCTGACCTGCACCGGCACCATCAGCGTCCCGAGGATGAGCAGAAAGAGCGGGGTGCGCAGCGGGAAGCGGTAGACGGCGAACGCATAGCCGGCGAAGAGGCCGAACAGCATGGAGAGACCCACCGAAATGACCGCGACGACGAGGCTGTTCTTGTAATAGAGCATCCACGGCGCCTTGGCCCACGCGGCCTGGAAGTGGTCGAAGATCACCCGCGAGGGGATCCAGCGCGGCGGGAACGAGATGATGTCCGGAGCGGGGCTGACCGCGGTCACCAGCATCCAGTAGAAGGGGAGGGCCATCACCAGGCCGCCCGCCCCGATCGCGACGTAGACGAGCGATCGGCGAATCAATAGGCGACCTCGAAGCGCCGGCTGCAGAGGTGCTGGACGACGGTGGCGCTCAAGATGCTGACGAAGAGGATCCAGGCCATCGCCGAGGCGTACCCCATCTTCCCGTAGCGGAAGGCGTTGTCGTAGAGATAGAGGACGTAGAAGCTGCTGGCGTCGGCCGGGCCTCCCTGGGTGATGACGTAGGACTGGGTGAAGACCTGTAGACCGAGGCTGAGGCCGAGGATCAGGTCGTAGAGGATGACCGGTGTCATCATCGGCAAGCGGCGACGCCCCGTCCAGGAGGGCCGCCTCATAGAACATCGCGGGGATGGCCTGCAGGCCGGCGAGATAGATGACCAAATTGTAGCCGAGGGTTTTCCAGACGCTGAAGATGATGATGGCCGAGAGCGCCTGATGGCTGGACAATAACCACGGCTGCGGCGGGAGATGCAGGAGCCTCAGGAAGACGTTGAACTGCCCGTACTGCGGATTGTACAACCACCACCAGACCACCGCGGCGGCGGTCGTGCTGGTGACGGTGGGAGAGAAGTACACGGCCTTGAACAACTCCTTCAGGCGAAACTCTTCGACGAAGAGCACCGCCAGCACCATCGCCAGGGCTGCGGAGACCGGCACGATCACCAGCGCATAGACCAGGGTGTTCTGGAGCGCCTGGCGGAACACACCGTCCTGAAACATATCGAGAAAGTTTCCGAGCCCGAGGAAGGTGAGCCGCTGCCGCAGCAGCTCGACCTTGAAGAAGCTGAAATAGAGCGTCTGCACCGACGGCCAGACCCGGAAGAGCCCAAAGAGGATGATCACCGGCGAAATGAAGGCATACGCATGGAAGTAGTGGCGGCGGTACATCCACCGCGCGGACCGGCGGGCGGCGTGGATCACGCGGTCACCCTGGAGCGGGACATGCGCAAACAGCCGAGCCTGCCGCCGGCGTGCTGCGGCAGGCCCCCTGCATCCCTGCGGTTACTTTGCGGCGTCGGCGATGGCCTTGTTCCCTGCCTGCGCGGCTTCGGCCAGCGCCTGATCGACGCTCGCCTCCCCGTGCCACGCCTTCTGGATCGCCGCGCCCAGCGCCTGCATGACGCCGTCGAGCCCGAGGTTCATGGGATACCGGCGACCGTATTTCGCGATCTTGAGCAGCGCCTGATCGTAGCTGTCGGACTTGAACGGCTCCTTGGTCCAGTTGTTCGTGTACCGCGGGGTCATCCCGAACTTGGCCGCGATCGAGTAGTCGTTCGCCTCGGTGCTGAGCCACTCGATTGCCCGCCAGGCCGCCTCCTTGTTCTTGGCCGCCTTCGGGACGCTGAACAGCCAGCCGCCGAGCAGGGTGACCGGCTTGTCGCCCGCCTTGGGCACCGGCGGAACCTCCATCCCCCACCCGGTCTGCCACGGCATGGTGGGGGCCTCCTTGGGCTGGCGGGCCCGGATGCTGACCGCTTCGCTGATCTGCATCGAGGCGATCCCCTTCAGGAACGCCGCGCGCGGGTCCGGGAAGTTGAGGCTCGTGCACTTGTCGTCGTTCAGCATGGTGAGCACGAGCCGCAGCGCCGATCGGCCGGCCGCGTTGTCGAACATGACCCGGCCGCCGCGGAGCGCATTCGCGTCGTTGATGAGATCGCCGCCCGCGCCCCACAGCGCCCAGGCGAACTTGTCGACAATGCCGTGGGGCTCGCCGACGTGGCGGACGGCGAATCCGACGCGGGTCAGGGTGCCGGAGGAGTCACGGCGGGCCAGCTTCCTGCAGTCGGCGCGGAGCTCGTCCCACGTCTGGGGTCCGCGATTCGGATCGAGGCCCGCCTCCTGAAACTGCTGTTTGTTCCATGTCAGGGCGTACACATCGTAGCCCATCTGCGGATACCCATACATCGTCCCGCCGCCGAAATCGGAGAGCGCCGTCACGTCGGGGGCGACGGCCGCGAGCCATCGCTTCGCCAGCGCGGGGGCGACCTGCTCGAGCATCCCCTCCTTGAGGAAGCCGGAGGCCCACGAGTGGTCGATAAAGATGATGTCCGCGATGTTCCTCCCCGCCGCGGCCGCGAAGATCTTCTGCTCCATCGTGTCGTAGTCGAGACCGACAAGTTCGACGTGGATGTTGCTCGTGGCCTCGAACGGCTGGAACAGGGCCGGATCGTGCAGCGGACTGACGGGACCTGCCGCGACATCCCCCGCGGGATACCACAGCGTAATCGTGGTCCTGGCCTGTGCCCCGACAAAGGATGTGCTCCCGGCCAACACGACGGCCAGGGCGGCAACCAGCACTGCGCGGCCTCTCATCGAGACGTCCCTCCTCGGCGTTCAGGTAGTTGCAGCTTGCCAGCCCGCCAGTAGCCTTCCAGTAGCGGCGACACGGTCCCTCCTCTTGATCCTGCGTGGGGCTTAGGGCCGGTCGATGATCTCGACCCAATTGGGGTTCCGGCCCATGGGATATCGATGCCGCGGAGCGAGCGCCCCCGTGTCCCGATCGATCGCGTAGACCGTCATGCTGTGCG
>VBAN01000080.1:4861-5987 GCA_005882445.1 Candidatus Segetimicrobium genomatis
GAGGCATAAAGGAACCTTCCGTCGGGCGTGACGTGCAGGTCCGCGGCCGCGAACGGAGGGGGTCCCGCGAAATCCGGCGGCAACCCGCGCGCCGCGCCGGCGGGCCGAAGCGTCCCCGACGCCGCGTCGAACCGATAGGCGCCGATGGTCGCGTCGAGCTCGTTGGTCGCGTAGGCGAATCGGCCGCCCGGATGGAACACGAGGTGGCGGGGGCCTGCCCCCTTCGCCGCCTCGACGAAGGACGGCGTGCTCGGCGCGAGGTGCCCCGTTGTCTGGTCGAACCTGTACTGGAGAATCCGGTCGCCGCCGAGACTTGGGACGAACAGATAGCGATTCGACGGGTCGACGATGATCGAGTGCGGGTGCGGAGACGTCGGGATGACCTGGACCGGCCGCGCCTGCACCACTCCCTGCTCGCCGATCGGTTGCACCGAGATCGTATTGCCCGAATAGGACGCGCCGAACAGAAACCGCCCGGCCTTGTCGGTGGAGAGGTAGGCCGTGTTGTCCGGCAGCGGCCCGGTCGCGAGGAGGGTCAGCGTGCCGGCCGCCGCGTCGATCGCGAGGGTCGAGACCGCAAAGGGGGCGGAGCGGAGCGAGGCGTAGAGGAACCGGCGGCTCGGGCTGACCGCGAGGGGCATGACCGGGCCGGGCACCGGCACCCGCTGGACGAGGCTCACCGCGCCGGTCCCGTCGTCGAGGGACATGACATGGATCTCCCGGCTGTCGGCGTTTGAGAATCACCACCGGCACGACGCCCACGAGCGCCGCCGCCATCAGATAGTGCCACTGCACGGCCCACCGTCCGATGAACGTGTACAGGCCCACCGTGAGGGTCCGCATCTCCGTGCGCGAGATGAACGTCAGCGCGAAGATGAACTCGTTCCACGCCGTGATGAAGACGTAGATGATCGTCGTCACCACTCCGGGCGCCGCCACCGGGATCGCGATCCGAAGAATCGTCTGCGGACGGGTGCACCCGTCGACGAGCGCGGCCTCCTCGATCTCCGCGGGGATGGCCCGGAAATAGCTCGCCAGCATCCAGGTGGAGAACGCGAGCGTGAAGACGGTGTTCGTCACGATGAGCGCCCAGTACGTGTCGAGCCAGTGGAGCGCCGCCATGATC
>VBAN01000401.1 GCA_005882445.1 Candidatus Segetimicrobium genomatis
GGAGGAGCCTCGATCGCCGCCGGTCCGCGTAGACCTTCCCGCCGGCCTGGCAGGTGGGGCAGTAGTACGTCTCCCGGTCTTCATAGTAGATCACCGCAATCGGTGTCCCGCACCGCGGGCACGGTTCCTTGCCGTGCCGGTGGACCCGCAGGAGGTGAAGCGGCTCCCGCATCGGGAGGGAACCGTCGTACTCCTTCCGGTGCGACGCGATCGCCCCCTCCAGCGTCGCCGTAATCGCACCGTGCAGCCGGGCGACCTCGTCGCCGGTGAGCGCGGGGGTCATCGCCTGCGGGGACACCCGGGCCTCCCAGAGGATCTCGTCGGCGAACGTGTTGCCGATCCCGACAACGTACCGCTGCAGGGTCAGAAAGCGTTTGATCTGCGTGCGTTCCTCCCGCAGCATGGCGGCCAGCGCCTCGCGCGAGAACTGGGGCGAGAGCGGCTCCATCCCAAGCGATGCCAGCGGCTCGCCGGCCCCCTCGCGCCCCGCGGGAAACAGCCAGACCGAAGCGGCCTTCTTGGGGCCCAACTCGACCATCCGCAGGTCGGTCCCATCGGCAAACGCGAAAGCGATCGCCAGATCCTTCGCCGTCCGCCCCTTCGTTCTGGGCAAGACTTGAATACGTCCGTTGCGCCGGAGGTGCATGACGACGACCACCCCGCCGGTGAGGCGAAACACCAGGAGCTTTCCCCGGCGCTCGATCCCGGTGATCTGGCGGCCGATCAGGGCGGTGACCGGCGGGTCAAATGTCTTGAGGACCGAGGCGCCCCGGACGAGCACGTCTTCGATCACGCGGCCCTCGACCAGCGGCCGCAGGTTCTCGGCAAGCACCGTGATGAACGGAAGCTCAGGCATTCTGCTGGGATATGCGCGGCGCCTGTGCGATCTTCCTACCGCGGACAGAGGAGAATCAAACGAGGGCCGTCATTAGTTAGGCCAGCGGCATCGCGCGATGCCGGCTGTGGTGGGGATCGGGCTGGTGCTTCTTGGGATCACCGTCGCGTTCTGGCCGCACCCCAGGCCGGCTGCCGCCGGCTGCGAGAAGTCGTCTAGACGCCGCGCCTTGCCGTTACGGTTTTTCGGCCGTTGAGAGAGGCAGGAGGCAGTCTTCGAGAAGGCCTGCGGAGTGACGCGGGCCGCGGCCCGGTAGCCCCACGCGCCGGGCGCGCGGTCAGCGTGCCGTAATAAATTCGCGCGCACCGCGTTGAGCAGAAGTCGTCCCCCTGCACGGCGGCTACCGAAGGCTTTGGGCTACCGCAGGCCTTGCACAGTTCCACAACCATTCCCCCTACCCTCATGTTTGTGTCGACAAGAAAAATGGGGGGCTGCGTCCCCCCTACCCATCAATCCCCGCTTATATCCGGTCTTGCCAACCGGCGGTCCAATGTCCCGATGTAAGTACAGTATGACACATTTTGTGCCATAAAGCAACGACTGCTGCGGCAAACACTCGAGAGCCCGGCCGGCATAAGATCGAAATGTGTGTTACGCTAGTAGCCTATCTTCCAAGAATCCGGAACCGAATCTCACCGGGCAGAAGCGCACGTCTAAGACCTATAGGGAGTGATCTTCATGCGAAGAGAGCGAAGGCAGACGGGCAGTACGCGGGTCGCCAAACAGACCAAGATGGATTCGCTGCAGCCGCAGGTCGCCGTCAATCCGGGGCCTTACCCCTGGGACCGGTACATAAAGGCGATCCAGAAGCCCTCCGGCAGGGCGCTGCGCAGGTCCTTTGGAGCAAAATCCCTGAACCGGCAGAGCTAGATCTGGAGGACCCTGGAATGGAGTTTCTGCCTCTTGGGCGCACCGGGATCAAGGTGTCAGCGATCGGGCTCGGCA
>VBAN01000402.1 GCA_005882445.1 Candidatus Segetimicrobium genomatis
ACGTGCTCCTGCGGCGCGACGGCGCGGGTGCCTCCGCCGGACCCGGCGTCCCCCGTCCGATTTCGCGCGCCGGATCCCCCAGCCGTCCGGCAGCGGCTCACCGCCGTCCATGACCTCCGCTCATTCGTGGAGCCCGCCGCTGCGCAGGTACGGCCGGAGGTCGACGGCGCGGCCCTGTTCGGCGGAGAGGTAGGCCCCGTAGCAGACGAGGGTGACATCGCGGGCGAGCATGGCGCCGCTGATGGGCTCGCGGTCGCCGGCCGTGGCCTCGCAGAAATCCTGCAGCTCCGCGGGGAACCCGTTCATCCAGTGCTCGTCTCCGCTGGTGAACTGCCATCCGGCGGACGTCTCCACTTTCTCGCGAATGTACTCGCCGCCAAAGAGGCCGGCGCGCGGCGCGTAGGCGACGACGCTCGTGTTGGGGACGTTGTTCGCGTGCACGACGGCCTTGCTGCTGTAGATCGAGAGCACGTTCTGGATGCCGCCGAGGACGATGTCCGAGGGGGTGATCTGCGCGACGGTGTCATCATCGAACGTCAGCAGCAGCGCGCCCCAGTCCTCCGAATCGACCCAGCCCTCGCGGATGAACTTCTCCTCGTCGGCGAGGAACCCGCGCGTGTGGGTGAGCCGGGCGACGGCGGCGAGGACCCCGGCCGGCCGGACGGGCGTGCCGTACTTCCGGCGGCCCTCGTCGTACTTGAGCTGGAGGGCGGCGCCGAGGGGGTGGCAGCCCTTGTTGATCACGCTTCCCCCGCCGCTGTAGCGCCACTGCCGCGCGTAGTCGGAGTGGGTGCCGCTGTGCGACTCTTCGCCGACGATTCTCAAGATCGCTCCGCCGGTCTCGGCGACGAGCCGGGCCGCCTTGCGGACGTTGGGGCTGTACACCCAGTTCTCCGCGTAGTGGAGCCGCACCCCGGCGCGGGCCATCGCCGCCAGCGCGCGGTCGGCGTTCTCCAGCGCGCCCGCCAGCATCTCGGCGCGCCCGTACCGCGTCCCCACCATGGGCTCCCCGTCGCCGAAGAAGCCGGTGAACGGCTTCTCGCAGATGACCGCCTTTCGCGCCTCGGCGCAGCGCAGGATCAGCGGCACGTGCTGGTAGTTGGAGACGCACAGATCGACCAGATCGATCTCCGGATCGGCGAGCAGAGCGTCCACCGCCGCCGCGCCAGCGCCTGACTCCGTTCCGGGCTGCGCGAGGCGATCCCCGCGATCCGCAGGTCGACGCCGGCGACGCCCGCGTAATTGTCCAGATGGAGATTTGCGGCGAACCCGGCGCCGACGATGCCGACGGTGACGCGTCGAGATGCGGGCATGGAGTGGTCCTCCTATCGATTGTGCCGGTAGGGATCGAGCAGATCGCGCAGGCCGTCGCCGACCAGGTTGAGCGAGAAGACCAGCACCACGATCGACACGCCGGGAAAGAACGCGTACCAGGGGGATTACTCGGGCGTGGGCGGCTGGGCCCCCAGGCCGAGGAAACTGAGCGACGCCTCGTAGAGGACGGCGTAGGCAAAGCCCAGGGACCCCAGGACCGCGAGCGGGCCGATCAGGTTGGGCAGCAGGGTGCGGACGATAATGTAGGGGGTGGAGGCGCCCACGGCGTGGGCCGCCACCACGTACTCGAGCTCCCGCTCCCGGAGCATGGCCGAGCGCGACACCCGCGCGAAATTGGGCAGCGAGGCCAGCGCGATGGCCGCCACCACGCCCGGCTCGCCGGGGCCGAGCACGCTCACCATGGCGATGCCGAGGAGCACCACCGGGAACGCGAAGAAGATGTCGATGATGCGCCCGGTGACGGCGTCGTAGGCGCCGCCGAAGTAGCCCGCCGTCAGCCCGACGGCGCTCCCGGCCAGGGCGGCGAGCAGCACGGCGGCGCTGCTGGCGAGGAGCGTCAGGCGCGCCCCGAAGACCACCCGGCTCAGGGTGTCCCGCCCGAATTCGTCGGTGCCGAACGGGTGCAGCCGCGAGGGCGGTTGGAGCGTGGCCGCCATGTTCTGCCGGTCGGGAGCATAGGGGGAAAACGTCCCGGCCGCCAGGGCGGCGATGCACAGGACCAGCACCACGCCCAGGCCGAGCGTGAGGCTCCACCGCCTGACCGCCCAGCGGACGGCTCTGCGCGCCCGCCGCACCGGCGCCGCGCGCGGCACGGCGCGGTCCCCCCCGTCGAGGCCGAGTCCGGTGGCGACGCCCTGCTCAGCGGACCGCATTCCGGGCCCTCACTCCCAGCCCGTCGACCGCCCGAGACGGACGCGCGGATCGAGGACGGGGTAGAGGAGGTCGACGGCCAGGTTGAGCAGGACGAACGACGTGGCGATCAACAGGATGATGCCCGTCGCCACCTGGTAATCGCGGTTCAGGATCGCGTTCAGCACCAGCCTGCCCATGCCCGGCAGCGCGAAGACGGACTCCGTGATGACGGTTCCGCCCAGCAGGTATCCCATCTGCACGCCCAGGACGGTCATGAACGGGATGAGCGCGTTGCGCATGGCGTGGCGGACCAGGACCATCGCCGCAGCCAGGCCCTTGGCGCGGGCGGTGCGGATGTAGTCGGCGTTGAGCACGTCGAGCATGCCCGCCCGCAGGTAGCGCATCAGCTGGGTCGAGGCGAAGGTCCCAAGCGCGATCGCGGGGAGGATCATGCTCCGGAGGTTGTGGGCCAGCCCCCCGGCCAGCGGGGCGAACCCGCCGGCCGGCAGCCAGCGCAGCTCGACGGCGAACAGGTAGATCAGCATGATGCCGAGCCAGAACCCGGGGACGGACAGTCCGACGAACCCGGCCGCGGTGGCCCCCAGATCGAACCAGGATCTGGGCCGGACGGCCGAGACGATCCCGCTCGGGACGGCGATCAGGAGCGCGACGAGGAGGGAGAGCATCGCCAGCTCGAACGTGACCGGAAACGCCCGCCGCACCAGCTGCAGGACCGTCTGATGGCTGAAGTAGGACTCGCCCAGGTTCCCTCGGGCGATATTGGCCATCCAGAACCCGTACCGGACGTGGACGGGCCGGTCCAGCCCCCACTGGTGGCGGAGGCCGGCCACCACCTCGGGTGGGGCCTCCGCGCCCGCCAGGACCCGGGCGGGATCCCCGGGGATGAAGTACGTCACCAGGAAGACCAGGATCGTGATGCCGATGAGCGTGGGGATCACGCTCAGCCCGCGCCAGATGAGGTACCGGGTCATGGCCGTCGGGGCCGGCGGTCAGGCCACCGGGGCGGCCGTCGGGGCCTCAGGAGGCGAGCCAGACATCGACAAAGCTCTGCTGGAAGGCCGGGTGCGGCACGAATCCCTGCACGCGCGGCCGGTGGGCATGCGCCGTCGACCGGTGGCAGTAGATCGGGCCCGGGAGGTACTCCAGCCACAACTCCTGGACTTTGGCGTACGCCGCCCTGCGCGCCCCGCGGTCGAGCGTCGTCGCGCCCTTTCGCAGCTCGTCGACGTACCCGGGGATCGTCTCGGGCGTCAGGCCGCCCACGTTCGCCGGGTTGGGGGGGAAGAGCAGCCCCGCCGAATACGTGAGGGCCGGGTCCGTCGACCCCCGCGGCGGATAATCCACCGCGGCGTAGAAGTCGTGGCTCTGATTCAGGCGGGCGGCCCATTGGGCGATGTCGACTTCCTCGATCGCCGGCCGGTACCCGGCGGAGGCGAAGGTGGCCTGCAGCAGCGTGGAGATGATCTTGAACTCGGGGTAACCCGAGGGCGTCAGGAAGCTGAACTCCAGCCCGCGTCCGCGGGGGTACCCCGCCTGCTCCAAGAGCTTCCCGACCGTGTCGGGGTTGTACGCGTACGCATCTTCAGTCTTCGGGTCGAACGCCCAGTGCTGGGGAGTGAACGGGCTGTTGTCAGGACGCCCCAGCCCGGCGAGGAAATTCTTGATGAACCCCTGGCGGTCGAGCGCCCAGCCCATCGCCTGCCGCATCTCGGCCTTCTGAAATGGAGGCCGGCGCTGGTTGAGATAGACGACGAACATCTGGTCCGCCGGGGGCACGACGGCCACGGCGACGCTGGTATCGCCCCGCAGGCGTGGGACCTCCTGCAGGCTGAAGTCGTAGACGAGGTCGACGTCGCCGGCCAGCAACTGCGAGATCCGGGTCTGGAGTTCCGTCACCGGGCGAAAGACGATCTTGTCCACGTGCCCGGCCCTGGCCTCGTTCCAGTACGCCGGGTTCCGCTCGAGCGTGACGTGGTCGTTTGGGATCCACTCCACGAACTTGTAGGGGCCCGAGCCGATGGGGGTCCGCTTGGCCAGATCCGTGCCCGCGCTGCGCGGGACGATATCCACGTACGTGAAGGCCGGGATCAGCTGGTTCTCGATCGCCGCGGTCTTGATCTTGAGGTGCGTCTCATCGAGCACCAGGACCTCCTTGATCGGGCCGATGAACCCGCGCAGCCACGAGCCCACCCTGGGGTCCCGGATGCTGTCGATGGTGAACTTGACGTCCTCGGCGGTCAGCTTCTCCCCGTTGTGGAACGTGACCCCGCCCGGCAGGGCGATCACCAGGCTCGTATTGTTGTCGGTCCACACGAACGATTTGGCCAGCTTGGGCTTGACCTGGAAGGTCACCGGATCCTGATAGGAGAGCTGATCGTAGATGCCGGTCTTGATCACCTTCCAGACGTTGAGGTTCCCGACCCAGGGGTGCAGCGTGTTGATGTCCACCGACTGGCTGACCGTGAGGGTGCCTCCGCGCTTCGGCTGAGCGCTCTGCGGCGCGGCCTGGGCCGCGAGCAGGCCGCGCACGGCCCCCGGGGCGCCCCCCGCCGCCGCGGCGGCGGCTGCCAGACCTGCGTGCGCGAGAAACCGGCGCCGCGAGATGGACGGCTTCTGTCTCTTCCGCGCCTTCCTCATGCCACCCCCCCCTTACCTTTGTTCCACTCTTCGCTTCGATCGGCCTTGTGCGGCTACGAGATCACGCCCGGCCCCAGCGTCCGCTCGTAGTATGACCAGATCGCCGCGCCGATCCGCTCGAAGTTGGTGTCGGTCGCCAGATCGTCGGCGGTGGCCCGGTCCATGGGCCGGGCGCCGGCCACCTGCGCGTTCAGGATCTGCCGTTTGGCGGCCAGTTCCAGGAACGACGCCGCGAGCACGGCCTTGCGGATGTCCGGTCCCACCGTGATGATCCCGTGGTACTTCATGAACAGGGCGTTGGCCTGGCCGAGGCTCTTCGACACCTCCCGGGCCAGCGCGGGCGCATAGACCCGGTTGGGGGTCTTCTTGAACCAGGCGACCTTTCGGGTGAGCACCCCGAACTGATCGTACGGCTCGATCTCCCGATCCGCGGCCATCAGCATGCAGATGTACGGCGCGTGCGTGTGCACGATCCCGCCGACGTCCGGCCGGCCCCGGAAGATCTCCGCCATCAGCGACCACTCGCCGTGGACAGGATAATCCCCCTCCAGCACCTTCCCGTCCAGGTCCATCCGCATGAGCCCGAAAGCGGGCTTGATCTCGTCCAGTCCGTGGAACATCGACTTGATCCAGAAGGTGTCGGCCCCCGGCTCGCGCGCGGCCAGGATGCCGATGATGGCGTGCACCTGGCCCTCGTGGGCGATGATCCGGTAGCCCAGGGCGAGGTCCTTCTTCAGCTGGGTGTCCGTTCGCTGCGTGCCCGTCCGCTGGGCGCCCGCTCGCTGTGGTCCCGTTCGCTTCACCGCGGTTCCTGTCTTCATCAGGTGGCTTCCTCCCATCCGTCTGGTCTCGCGCAGTCCGCGGGACGTCAACCGGTCGTCTATTGCGCGGCCTTCTGGATCTCGTCCGCGGAGATCGTCACAAGCGTGCGCAGCTTCCCGTCGGTCCCCGCCTGGACGACGTCGAACGGTCCGTAGGCGTTGTGGTACTTATCGAACACCATCGGGCCGCTCGCTCCATAATATTTGATCCTCTTGCCGGACGTGAGCCCGGCGAGGCCGTCCCGGTACGTGTAGACCACCGCGCCGCCGGGGTTGGTGACCAGCGGGAGGGACGCCACGATCTTCTCGGGATCCGTGCCGCCGGCCTTCTGGATCGCGAGCGCCATGACGATCGTCCCATCGTACGCGTAGTTGGAGCTCTCCAGCGGCTCATGCGTGTACAACTTGGCATACAGCGCGGCGAACGCATCGGCGGCCGCGCCGGGCGGCGTCGACCCGACGAGGGACACCAGCACCTTGTTGGCCACCTGGGGGGTGACCGACTTGATGTAGTTGCTGCCCGCCGTCAGGTCCGTCCCGATCAGGGGGACGCCCAGGTTGTTCAGTTCTTTGAAGTTGGCGTACATCACCGCCGCGGTCCCCGGGTCGGTCTGGGTGAAGATCACATCCGGGTGGGCGCTGACCACGCGCTCGACCTCGGACCGGTAGGAGGTCTGCCCCGCGGTCAGCTTCACGTCGGCCACGATCTTGCCGCCGAGCTTCTGGAAGGTCTTCACGATGGGGGCCTTGAGCGTCTCATTGGTGATGTCGGTATAGAAGACCAGGGCCGCGTTCCGGTAGCCTTTCTTGATCGCGTACAGGGCCATGGCCACGCTCAGCTGCGAGTCCGACGGGTTCGGCCGCCAGATCCACTGGTCCTCGTTGGTGTCGAACACCGTCGTGCCGCCGAGGAAGATCATCGGAATCCGGTTGTTGTCGATGATCGGCCGCACGGCGAAGAGCTCCGTGCTCGTGGGCCCGATCTGGACCACAATGCGGTTGGCGCCGATGAGCTTGTTTTCCGCCGGCACCGCGTCCGCGGCATCGCTCTGGGTGTCGGCGAGATGGATCTCCATCGTCCGGCCCAGGATCCCGCCCGCCTCGTTGATCGCCCGCTGCGCCACCCGGGCGCCCTCCAGGATCGCGGCGCCGACGTCGGCGTGGACCCCGGTCATCGCGGCCAGCACCCCGACTGAGACCGGCGCCGGCGCCGTCCCCCCCGGGGATGCGACAAGCAGCGCCGCCGCGAGCGCGCCGGTTGAGAGCGTACACCACTTCCGCCTGCCTGTTCCGCGCACCAGCATGTCCCCCTTTCCCCAACACGAATCCGCGCCCCACCGACCTCGCGGCGCGGGCCTTACGTCAACCGGCCGACGTAGAGATCCACCACCTCCTCGTCGCGGAGCAGTTCGGGACCCGGCCCGGCCAGGCGGGTCGCGCCGAGCACCATGACGTACGCCCACGCCGCCTGCGCCAGGGTTTGCCGGGTATTCTGCTCGACCACCACGACCGCGACGCCGGAGCGGCACACCGCGCCGATGTGCTCCCAGACGGCCGCGATGAATCGCGGCGAGAGGCCGGTGCTCGGCTCATCGAGCAGCAGCACGGCGGGATCGACCATCAGCCCGCGCGCCATGGCGAGCATGTTGCGCTGGCCGCCGCTCAGCGTCCGCGCCGGCCGTTTCATCGCCGCGCCCAGATCCGGGAACATCGTGTAGACGAACTCGATCCGGTCCCGGAGCCCCGAGGCCCGGGTGTATCCGCCCATCTCCAAGTTTTCCTGCACGGTCAAGGTGGGAAACACGTTCTGCACCTGCGGGACGTAGGCGATGCCTTCGCGGATCAGTTTCTCGGGCGCCAGGCCTGTCACGTCCCTGCCGTTGAGCAGCACCCGGCCCGCCGCCGGCCGGATCAGCCCTGCGATCGCCTTCAGCAGCGTGGATTTCCCGGCCCCGTTGGGGCCGACGATCGCGGTCACCCGGCCGGGTCCCGCCTCGATGCTGACGTCTTGGATGATGGGCGGACCGCCGTATCCCGCCGCCAGGCCCCGCGTGGAGAGGACGGGACCGCTAGACACGGGCGGGCACCTGCCCGAGGTACGCGTCGATCACGGCGGGGTCCGACCGGAGCGCGGCCAGGGGGCCGTGGGCGATCGACCGCCCCAGGGCCATGACGATGACCGTCCCGCAGACCCGTTCCACGAACGGGAGGTTGTGCTCGACCATCAGCACGGTCATCCCCGCCGCCACCAGATGCTTGATGCCCTCGCCGATCCGCGCCCCCAGCACCGGGTTGACGCCCGTGAGCGGCTCGTCCATGAGGACCATGCGCGGCCGGGCCTGGAAGAACCTGGCGATCTCCAGGAGCCGCTTCTGGCCGCCGCTCAGGTACCCTGCGGCGCGGTCGGCTTCCTCTGATTCGCGAAGCCGCGCGTGCGTGCACACCGCCCGCCAGACCTCCTCCCGCCCCTCCTCCGGCGCGGCCAGCAGCATGTTCTCCATGACCGTCAGCCCCGCCCAGACGCGCGGCGACTGGAACGTGCGGACGAGCCCGAGCCGGGCCACGCGGTGGGCGGGCCGGCCCTGGACGTCCAGGCCGGCGAACCTGATCACGCCGGCGTCGGGCTCCAGAAAGCCCGAGATCAGGTCGATCGCCGTGCTCTTGCCGGCGCCGTTCGGCCCGATGAGGCCGGTGATCCTGCCGGCCTCGACGTCGAAGCTGCAGTCCCGGACGGCGTGCACGCCGCCGAAGCTCTTCCATAGAGTACGCACTTCCAGCAGCGCCGGCATCCCTCATCCCCCCGCCTGCGTCCCGGCCACCGCGGAGCCGGCGCCATACCCCGCCGCCGGGGCGGGGTCCCGGTCCTTCGCGCGCGGCTCCGGGAGGAACCCCTGGGGACGCCAGCGC
>VBAN01000403.1 GCA_005882445.1 Candidatus Segetimicrobium genomatis
GGCCGGCCGGAGCGCATGCGGGCGGCGGAGTTCGAGCGCGCGCTGTACCTGGCGCGCAATGTGATCGAGCGGCGGTGGGCGGCGGCGGGCATCGGGGACGCCTACATTCCGTCGCTCTCCCACCACACGGTGGTCTACAAGGGCATGTTCATCGCCCCGCAACTCCCGCGCTTCTACGCGGATCTTCGAGACCCGCTGTTCGAGACGGCGCTGGCGGTGTTCCACCAGCGCTACAGCACGAACACGTTTCCCAGCTGGCCCCTGGCGCAGCCGTTCCGCCTGCTCGCCCACAACGGCGAGATCAACACGCTGTGGGGCAACGCGAACTGGATGCGGGCCCGCGAGGGCGCGCTGCGCTCCGGCCTGTGGCGGGACCGGATGCGCGACCTGCTGCCGGTGATCCGGCCGGGCGGGAGCGACAGCGCGATGCTCGACAACGTCCTGGACCTGGTGGTGCAGTCCGGCCGGGACCTGCTCCATGCGATGATGATGCTCGTCCCCGAGGCCTGGGAGAACGCCGCCGACATGCCGGAGCCTCTGCGGGCCTTCTATCAGTTCCACGCCGGCCTCACCGAGCCGTGGGACGGACCCGCGGACCTCGCCTTCACCGACGGCCGCGTCGCCGCGGCGGCCCTCGACCGCAACGGGCTGCGGCCCGCGCGCTACACGATCACCGATGACGGGCTGGTGATCGTGGCCAGCGAGGTGGGCGTCATCGACGTCGACCCCGAGCGCGTTGTCGAAAAGGGCCGGCTGGGGCCGGGGCGGATGATCGCCGTGGACACGGCGGCCGGACGCATCCTGACGGACAAAGTCATCAAGGCCGAGCGCGCGTGGCGCCGGCCCTACACGGCCTGGGTCTCGGCCGGGCGGGTCCCCCTCGAGGCGGCAGCGCGGGGAGACGGACCGCCGCCGGCGGCGGCCGGGGGAACGGCGCCGATCGGGAGCGCGGCGTCCCCGGGCAAGCGCCCGGACGCGTCGGGAGACGGCGAAGGCCTCACGCGGGCGCTCATCGTGTTCGGGTACACGCAGGAGGAGGCCCACCGGATCCTGGAGCCGATGTGGAACTCGGGGTGCTCTCGCCGCGCCCGCGCCTCCTCTACAATTATGTCAAGCAGCGATTCGCGCAGGTCACGAATCCGCCGATTGACCCGCTGCGCGAGCGGCTCGTCATGTCGCTCGCGACGCTCCTGGGTCCCCGCGGGAGTTTCCTGGAGGAGAGCCCCGAGCACGCGCGCCTCGTCGAGCTCCAGAGCCCGCTGCTCACGAACAGCCAGCTGGCGGACCTGCGCGCGCTGCGCGGCTTTCCGTCGCGAACCCTGCCGTGCGTCTTTCCCGCGGCCCAGGGGGGAGAGGGGCTGGAACGGGCGCTGGTCCAGCTCTGCGACGACGCGGCGTACCACGTGGAGGAAGGCGCCGCGATCCTCGTGCTCTCCGACCGCGGCGCCGATCCCGCGCGCGCGCCGATCCCGATGCTCCTCGCCGTCGGCGCCGTGCACCAGGAGCTCATCCGCCGGGGGCTGCGGATGCGGGTCGGCCTGATCGCCGAGACCGGTGAGGCGCGCGACGTCCACCACATCGCCGCGCTCATCGGCTACGGGGCCAGCGCCGTCAATCCGTGCCTCGTCTACGAAGTGATCGCTGAGGCGGCGGCGGGCGCGGGAGCCGAGCCGGCCGATGCCCTGGCGAGGTACCGCAAAGCGATCGAGTCGGGCCTCCTCAAAGTCATGTCCAAGATGGGCATCTCCACCGTCAGCAGTTACCACGGCGCGCAGATCTTCGAGGCCCTCGGGCTGGACCATGCCCTCGTGGAATTTGCCCTCACCGGCACCCCATCGCGGCTGGGCGGCATCGGCCTCGGAGAGATCGCCGAGGACGTCTTGGAGCGCCACCGGCGCGCGTTTGGCGGCGCGTGCCCCCAGGGGCTGGGAGACCCGGGGATGTTCCGGTTCCGGAAGGACGGGGAGTACCACGCGTTCTCTCCCAACGTCGTCCGCGGCCTCCACCGGCTGGCGCTGAGCGGCAGCCGGGACGACTATCTCGCGTACGCGTGGGAGGTGATGCACCGGCCGCCGACGGCGCTGCGGGATCTCTTCGCGTTCCGCCCCGAGACCCCGGTGTCGCTCGACGAGGTGGAGCCGGCCGAGGAGATCGTGACGCGGTTCGCTCGGGGCGAAGAGCAGCAGCGGCGAAGGGGGAGAGGATCCCGCCCGGTACGGCAGGCGCTCGGACGGCGATTGGGCGAACTGCGCGGTGAAGCAGATCGCCTCGGGGCGCTTCGGCGTGACCACCGAGTACCTGGCGGCCGCCCAGGAGCTCGAGATCAAGATGGCGCAGGGGAGCAAACCGGGCGAAGGAGGCCAGATCCCCGGCCTCAAGGTGACGGAAGAGATCGCGCGCATCCGGCGCTCCCAACCCGGGATCTCGCTGATCTCGCCTCCGCCGCACCACGATATCTACAGCATCGAAGACCTCGCCCAGCTGATCTACGATCTCAAGCAGGGCAACCCCCGCGCCCGGGTCTCCGTCAAGCTGGTGAGCGAGGCCGGCGTCGGCACGATCGCCGCCGGGGTGGCCAAAGCCTACGCCGACACCGTGCACATCGCGGGGTGCGACGGCGGCACGGGCGCCTCTCCCCTGGATTCGATCAAGAACGCCGGGGTGCCGTGGGAGCTCGGGCTCGCGGAGACCCAGCAGACGCTGGTGGCGAATAACCTCCGCGGCCGTGTGCGGGTCCGGGTGGACGGCGGCCTGAAATGCGCCCGCGACGTCGTGATCGCCGCGATGCTGGGGGCCGAGGAGTTCGGGTTCGGCAGCGCGGCCGTGGTCGCGCTCGGATGCGTGATGGCCAGACAGTGCCACCTCAACACCTGCCCCGTCGGCATCGCCACCCAGCGGCCGGATCTGCGGGCGAAGTTTCCCGGCACGCCCGAGCGGGTGATCAACTTCTTCCTGACGATCGCCGAGGACGTGCGCGCGATCCTGGCGTCGCTCGGGCGGCGGTCCCTGTCGGAGGTGGTGGGCCGGGCGGACCTGCTGGGCGTGGGTGAGGAGGTCCCGGTCCCGCGGGCGAGGCGGCTCGTGCTGGACGCGATCCTCGCCGATCCCGATCCCGCCGGGACCCGGGCGCGGCGCCATGTCCAGGAGCGGAACGACCGGCCGGGGGAGCCTTTCGACGACCGCATCCTCGTCGAGATCGGGGAGGATCTGGCGGCGGGAGGGGCGGTCGATCGGACATTTACGATCAGGAACGTCGACCGCACCGCCGGCGCGCGCATCGCCAGCGCCATCGTCAGGAGCCGCGGGGACGCCGGATTGCCGGACGGCGCGATCACGCTGCGGTTTACCGGCAGCGCCGGGCAGTCGTTCGGCGCGTGGTGCCTGCCCGGGACGCGCCTGCTCCTCACCGGCGAGGCCAACGACTACGTGGGAAAGGGCATGACGGGCGGGGAGATCGTGATCACCCCGCCGGACGCCCTCCTGCCGGCGTCGTTCCGGCACGTCATCGCCGGCAACACGGTGCTGTACGGGGCCACCGGAGGGCGCCTGCTGGCTGCCGGCCGCGCCGGGGAGCGGTTCGCGGTCCGCAACAGCGGGGCCGTCGCCGTCGTGGAGGGTGTCGGCGATCACGGCTGCGAGTATATGACCGGCGGGGTCGTGGTGGTCCTCGGGGACACCGGCCGCAACTTCGGGGCGGGCATGACCGGGGGCACCGCGTACGTGCTCGACGAGCAGGAGACCTTTCCGCGGCGGTTCAACCCGGCGTTGGTGGCGATCGAGCGCGTGGGCGGCGGCCCCGACTCGCCGGAGCTGCGCCGCCTCGTCGCGGCCCATGCCGCGGCGACGGGCAGCCCGCGCGCCGAGGCCATGCTCGGGGACTGGGATCGCTGGGCGCCGCTGTTTTGGAAGGTGACGCCGCGCGCGGTGGCGGCGCCTCCCCCGACCTCTCCGACGACGGAGCGCCGCCTGCGGCGCTGAGGCGCTGGGGCCGATCGCCGGCGCCTCCCTGTGCTACAATCAATAGCCGGGGGCGCAGCGGGCATGACGGCGTTCGAGCATCTGGGCGCATTTTTCAGCGGCGAAGAAGAGGTGGCCGCGGCCTACCTGTACGGCCAACCGGCGACGGATCGCACGTGGCCCGACTCCGATATCGAGATCGGGCTCCTCTTTCGCAACACGATGACCCCCGAGGCCGTCGCCGAGTATCTCGAGGGACTGACGAGCAGCAACCCGCTCGGGGAATCTCCGGGGATCCTCATGCCGTTT
>VBAN01000404.1 GCA_005882445.1 Candidatus Segetimicrobium genomatis
CGCTCTTCGTGAAGGTGGCCCCGGATCTTACCGAGGGGGAACTGGAGGAGATTGTCTCCGCCGTGGACGGCAGGGCGCACGGGCTCGTGGCCGCGAATACCACCGTCCGTCGGGATGGGCTGCGGAGCGCCGCCCGGGGCGAGGCCGGGGGCGTAAGCGGGCGGCCGCTGCGGGATCTCGCCACCCGGGTGATCCGCACCTTGTGGCGGCTCACCCGCGGGAGAATGCCGATCATCGGCGTGGGGGGAATCTTCACCGCGGAGGACGCCTACGAAAAGATCAAGGCCGGCGCGGCGCTGGTTGAATTGTACACCGGCTTCATCTATGGAGGACCCTGCACCCCCCGCCGAATCGCGGGGCGGCTGCGCGCCCTGCTGGCCCGGGATGGGGTTCAGTCGCCGTCGCAGGCCGTCGGGGTAGAGGCTCGATAGGCCATGCGTCGGGAAAAGGAGAGCTCAATGAGCGTTAACACTTTCCACTGGATCGGCCGCTCGATCAAGCGCCGGGAGGACCCTCGGTTCCTCCGCGGCCAGGCGCAGTACGTCGATGACATCGTGCTGCCCGGGATGGCGTTCCTCGTGGTGGTGCGCAGCACACACGGGCATGCCCGCCTGCGGAAGGTCGATGTGGAAGCCGCCCGCCGAGCGCCCGGCGTCGTCGCCGTCGTGACCGCGGAGGATCTGGCCGGCCGGGTCCACGCCGTGCCCCCAAATCCGTTGAAAGATGCCCAGGTCGCCGCGGTCCCCCACCCCATCCTGGCCGCGGGGACGGTCCGGTACGTTGGGGAGCCGGTGGCGGCCGTGCTCGGCGAGAGCCCCGCGGCGGCGGCCGATGCGGCGGCGCTCGTCGAGGTCGAGTATGAACCCCTCCAGGTCGTGTCCGACGCGCGGGCGGCCTTTGCCGGCAACGTGCTTCTCCACGAAGCGCTGGGGAACAACGTGCTCGTGCGGATGACCCGAGGGCGCGGGGACGTCGATGCGTCGTTCAAGGCGGCCGCGCGTATAGTCAAGGGACGATTCCACATCCCCCGGGTCGTGCCCGCCCCCATGGAGCCCCGGGGCGCCGTCGCCGCCTACGACCGGGGCGCAGACCTGCTCACGCTGTGGTGCTCCGCCCAAGATCCCTACAGGCCCCGGGCGCAGTTGAGCCGCGCGCTCGGCCGGAGCGAGGACCGGATCCGGGTCGTGGTGCCCGATGTCGGCGGCGCATTCGGCAGCAAAGGCATCCTGGGGGCCGAGGCCGCGCTCGCCGCGTGGCTGGCCATCGAGCGCGGAAGGCCGGTCAAGTGGATCGAGCTCCGCCGTGAGAACTTTATCGCGTCGACGCAGGGGCGCGGGGCCGACGCCGACGTGGAGGTGGCCGTCCAGGCGGATGGCCGGCTCACAGGGCTGCGGGCGACCGTGATCGCAGACGTGGGGGCCTACCTCCACCCATCGACCCCTGGTCCGGTGTCCCGCGTGGCCGAGCTCATGACCGGCGTGTATGACATTCCGGCGGCCAGGGTGGACGCGGTCGGGGTCGCGACGAACAAGGTGCCCACCGCTCCTTACCGCGGCGCCGGACGCCCTGAAGCGGCCTACATCATCGAGCGCATGGTCGACCTCGTTGCGGCCGAGTTGGGGCTTGACCCCGTGGCGGTGCGCCGCCGCAACCTGATCCCGCCGGACCGGTTTCCCTACCACTCCGCGGTCGGCTCGGTGTACGACTCCGGCGACTACGCCTCGGCCCTGGACAAAGCATGCGAGATCGTGGGCTACGGGCGGTGGCGGGAGGAACAGCGCCGGGCGCGGGCGAGCGGGCGGCTCGTGGGCATCGGGATCGCCGTGTACGTCGAGCCCGCGGGGGGCCAGTTATGGGAGAGCGCGGCCGTCTCGGTGACCCCTGACGGCCGGGTCATCGTACGCACCGGATCGACCGCGCACGGACAGGGACACGACACCACCTTTGGGCAGATCGCCGCGGAGGCCTTCCAGGTCCCGCTGGATGCGGTAACGGTCGAACAGGGCGATACCGCGCGCCTCGCCAAAGGCATTGGGACCTTTGGCAGCCGGTCGGTGGCTGTCGGCGGCTCGGCCGTGGTGGGGGAAATCGAAAAGATCAAGGTCAGGATGCGGGCGATCGCCGCGCATCTCCTGGAGGCGGCCGAGGGCGATATCCGGTGGGAGGACGGCCGCCTATTCGTGCGGGGCGCGCCGGGCCGGGCGCTGACCTTTGGGGAAGTCGCGGCCGCCGCCCACCGGCCGGAGCGCCTGCCTGCTGGGATGGAGGCGGGGCTCGAGGCGTCCGGGATCTTCTCGCTGCCGGACATGGTGTACCCTTTCGGGGCCTACGCCGCAGTCGTCGAGGTCGAGCGCGAGACCGGAGAGGTGCGGTTCCTCGAGTTTGCGGCGGTGGATGACGCAGGCCGCATCATCAACCCTCTCCTCGCCGAGGGTCAGGTGATCGGGGCGATCGTGCAGGGGCTCGGCCAGGCGCTCGTGGAGGAGGCCGCGTACGATGAAGCCGGGCAATTGCTCACCGGCACATTTTCGGACTAGGCGCTCCTCGATGCGATCCAGGCGCCCAAGGTGACCGCCGAGTTTACCGAGACGCGCTCTCCATATAATCCGCTCGGGGCCAAGGGGGTCGCCGAGGCCGGGACCGTCGGCGCGCCGCCCGCGGTGGCCAACGCCGTCATGGACGCCCTCGCCCCGCTGGGTGTCCGGAACGTCGATCTGCCGCTCACCGCCGAGAAGCTCTGGCGGCTCATGGAGGCCGCCCGTCCGTCCAAGTCCCCCTCGTGAGTCCGCCCTCAGGAGGGCCGGCGGGTTTGCGCGGAGAAGAGCAGTATACCTTGGCATGACCCGGGGAGGGGCTCGCAAGACCCCGGGGCATGGAAATTCCGCGTCTGGAGTCCGGGTGGGAAGGGAATAAAGATGCAAGAGATGAGCGGACTCCACCGTCGTGGCAGTCGCTATCACATTACAGCCGGGGAGGATATGTCCATGCCGGTAGACACTCGCATCGATCAATCACCGTACCAGGAGATGGACTCCGAGGGTCCGATGAACCAACGGGTCACGATCGTCCCGGTCCCGCGTATTATCGAGATGTACAACGTGAGCGAGCGGGAGCTGGAACAGATCGGGCAGGCCTCCACGGCGTTTGCCATGCACCTGGTCTTCTTCGGGATCACCTTCGGGGCTTCGATGGCCTTCCTCATGTCGCTGTTGACCGCGGAGCTGACCAACCGGCAGCTCGCCCTCGTCTGGGCGCTCTTCGTCCTGGTCCTCGCCACCGTCTACTTCGGCGTCCAGGTCTACCGCAGCTACCACGATGGGCGGAAAGGCGTCCGCGCGATAAAGAACGAGAGCAAGAAAACGCAGGCGGGAGTGAGCGGTCGGGCCGCCGCCGGCGCGTCTCAGGCAGGCCCCGGCCGCTAAGCGCAGACCCAGATTCGTCCGCATCCTGCCTCCCGGCGCCCCCGGGGGGCAGTTGCGTTAGTCCGGGCCTCCCGTGAGGCCTCGAAGCACAGCCGCGAGGGCCTGGTCGGCCAGAGCCTGGATCTCCGCGTCGGTCCGGTCCTGAATCGGGTGGGCCACAAAGACGCGGGCCGGATCCGCGCCGAGCGCCCGCGCCTGCGCCTCCGCGGCCTCCACAAACTCACTTGACGCCACCAGGACGCCGGGGACCCCGCGGGCCTCGAGATCGACGATGTCGTGCACACTGCACGACGTGCAGGACCCTCAGTCGGCGAGCGCCTCGACCACCACATCACACTTGACGCTGATCTCATAGCGCAGGTCGGCCGGAGCGACCTTCGCAAAGGTTGGCTTGCGGAATCGCTCCACCCGCACCCCCCGGCCGGTGAGCAGGACGGCCAGGCGATCGAGGAAGACATCCCCGCGAGGCTTGGAGATGTCGAGCAGGCCCACGGTCACCCCCGCCAGGCGTGACGGCCGAGGCGCCCGCGCGCGGGGCTGCGGAGCGCGTTCGTTCGTCGGATCGAGCAGGATCTGATCGGTCACACAATCACCTCCCGGGTCACCGGACGGCTCCCCGCCGCCCCGTTCTTCCAGCTGCCGATGATCGCCGAGAACAGGCCGGCGGATCCGCCGGCGTGCACGAACAGCAGCCCCTCGGGCAGAAACTTCGGCCACGAGCCCCGGGCGAATGCTTCAGGCATCCCTTCGGCGCATCCACCGGCCCCGCGCACGATCTCCGCCCCCGGCAGGGTGAGCAGGCGCACGAGCTCCTCCCGCAGCCGCGCCTTCGACCAGCCGGCCTCGCGAAAGACGCGGGCATGCTCCGGGGACACCACGACGAGCGCGTCATAGTCTCGGACCAGTTTGGGATGAGCGACCGTCCGCAGGCACCCGGCCAGGGAGCGAGCCAGGGACTCGGGGGACCGCGAGAGCTGATCGAACACCCCCCGGGACCCTTCACCGGCAAACAGCGTCACGGCCGAGGTGCCGGATCTGAGGCCCCGTTCGACGGCCAGGGGTTCCCAGGGCGACCGCTCCTCGTCTTCGGCAAAGCAGAAGGTGTACTTCCCCGGATTGCCGAGCGTGGCCCGGTCCACCCCTCCGGGCCGGCCTCCGCCGACGTTGCGGATGACCAGCTGGAGGGCCCGCCCGATGGCGGCGTTCGCGCGATTGCCCTGGCCGAGCGCGTTCACCCCGGAGTTCATGCCGATCGCGCTGGCGATCGGGCCGTTCACGACGACGACCGGGCCGACAAAGTAGGTGGTGGCAAGAATCCCGTGGATGTTGAACTCGTCGGTGCAGGCGGCCTCGACCGCGGCGAGAACCACCGGGAGATACTCGGGACGGCATCCGGCCATCACCGCGTTGATGGCCACTTTTTCCACGGTGCACTCAGCGTAGTCGGGGGGGACGACCGCCACGACCTCGGCGGGAGCGCGGCGCGTCCCCTCGAGCATTCTGAGGACGCGTTCGGGCGTCGGCGGCACGACCGGAAGCCCGTCGCTCCCGCCGCGCTCGAAGCAGGCCTCGACCGGGTCCTCAAGCGCGCCGATGGCGACGCGCCTGGACCGCAGCCTGGCATCGCCCGATCGGGCCGCCAGCGTCTCGGCGATGCCCGGCTCCAGGGTCCGGGAGCCGCAGCCGGGCCGGTAATCCGGCAGTCCACCGCCGAGGCCCGTAAATGCCGCCAGATCCTCCCACTTGTCCCGGCGCCATCCTTCGGTGCGCCCGACCACCGCGCCGCCGGTGACGCGGAGGAGGGTCGGCACCGTCTCGATGTCGAGCTGGAGTGAGATCTCGAGCCCGGTGTCGTCGACGACGGGGAGCCCGGGCGGGAACGCCGGATCATCCTGCGAGTAGATGGTCAGCGGCAGGCCGGCCGCCGCCAGTTCGTTCAGCACCGGAACGACCAGCTGACAGGTGGGACAATCGCGTTTCACAATCGCCACGAGACCTTCGGGCAGTCGTCCGCCGTTCACGACACAGATCCCTCCACGCGCGCGACCTCAGGATGGGTTCGCCGCCGTCCCCGCTCCGCCTGTCCAACATGGGGGGACGCTGAGAGAGGTCAAGATATTTCTTGACACATTCCCATATAGGAATATAATATGAACG
>VBAN01000077.1 GCA_005882445.1 Candidatus Segetimicrobium genomatis
CTCGTGCAGCCGCCGCATTTCCTCGAACAGCTCCCGATCCCGCGGGGTCAGCGGCTCCGGCAGCGCGAGCCGGACCTTCACCAGCTCATCGCCGGCGCCGTCCCCGCGCAGATGGGCCATCCCCTGGCCGCGCAGGCGAAACGTCCGGCCGTCCGGGGTGCCCGGCGGGATCGTCATCATGACCCGCCCGCTGAGCGTCGGCACCTCGACCTGGCCGCCGAGGGCGGCGGTCCACACCGGCACCTGGACCTCGCACTGCAGGTCGTCATCGTCCCGTGTGAACACCGGGTGCGGAGCGATCTGCACGGTCAGGTAGAGATCGCCACCCTGCCCCTGTCCGGCGGCCCGGATGCGCTGCCCGCTCCGCACGCCTCGGGGAATCTTCACCTCGATGCTGTGCGCCGGCCTGGCGCCCCCGGCGGGAATCGCCAGCGTGCGCGTGGCGCCGCGGTAGGCCTCGTCCAGGGTGATCTCGATCGTGCCTTCGACGTCCTGGCCGGCGTTCTGCCGCCCGCCCCGCGCCCGGGGCCCCGCGCCGCGCCGCCGGAGCAGCTCTTCCACGCCCCGGCCTCCGCGGCCCGCCGCCCCGCCTTCCCCGAAGAGGCCCTCGCCGAATCCCCCGCCTCCGAGGCCGCCGAAGAGCGACCTGAAGAAATCGCTGAACTGGCCGAGGTCCTCCGGGGCGCCGTAGACGGTGTACCGGCCGTCCTCGCCCCCCCCAGTCCCGCGGAGCATCTCCTCCCAGCCGCCGCCGTGCTGGCGAAGGTCGAGGACCCGATCGTACTTGGCCCGCTTGTCGGGGTCGTGCAGGACCTGGTACGCTTCGTTGATCTCCTTGAAGCGCGTCTCCGCCTCTTTGTTTCCGGGGTTCACGTCCGGGTGATGCTGACGGGCGAGTCTCCGGAAGGCCTGGCTGATCGCCTTCGGATCGGCCGTCCGCTCGACCCCGAGGACCTTGTAATGGTCCTTGAACTCCATCGTGCTCCCGCCCGGCGGGTCAGTGCCCGACCCCGCCACCGTTACGTATCGCCGTTCTCCTGGCCTCCGCCCGCCACCGTGACCTTGGCCGGCCTGAGGACGTCGTCGTTGAGGAGGTAGCCCCTGAGCACCTCGGCGATCACCGTCCCGCGCGCCGGCCCGGAGTCGTGCGACGGGACGACGCCGACCGCCTCGTGCAGCCGGGGATCGAAGGTCTTGCCGGCCGCCTCGATCGGCCGGACGCCCATGGCCTCGAGCTGGCCGAGAATCTGCCGGTGGGTCATGCGCAGGCCGTCGATCAGCGCCTTGCCCGATCCGCCCTGGGCGTCGGCAAACGCCAGCGCGCGCTCCAGGTTGTCGAGGACGATCAGCACCAGCCCGAGCATCTGGCGGCGGGTCCGTTCCACCGCGTCCTGCCGGTCTCTGGCCGCCTGCTTCTTGAAGTTTTCCAGATCGGCCGCGGAGTGGAGGAAATGCTGCCAGTTCCGCTGCGCGGTCTCCCGGGCCTCCCGGACCTTTCCCTTCAGCCCTTCCGCCGAGAGGCCGGCCAGGTCGTCCTGCTGCCCCGCCCCGGCATCGGCGGCCGGAGCGGCCCCTTCTCTCGCGACGCCGCCGGGTGTGCTCTCGGCCTCGGGGTACCCGCCGCTCTTCGTGTGTTCCGTTGTCATCGTGCCACCTCGATGGACTCGATGCGTCGCCGGCCGGCGTGTCCGCCCCCGGCTGGCCTCCCGCGGCGCCGGCCCCGGCGCCTGCGGTCGACCGCTTGTACATCTCCTCGCCGAGCTTGTAGCTGGCCTGCTGCAACGCCTCGCTGGCGCGCTTGATCCGGTCGCCGTCGGCGCTCTTGAGCGCTTCCCGGAGCGCGGCCAGCGCGGTCTCCACGCTGCGCCGGTCGTCCGCCGAGACCTTGTCGCCGACCTCCTTGAGCATCCGCTCGGTCTGGTAGGCGAGGCTGTCCCCGCGGTTCTTGATCTCCGCGGCGTCCCGCTGCCGCTGATCTTCCGTGGCGTGCCCCTCGGCCTCTTTGACGAGGCGATCCACTTCCTTCTTGTCCAGCGTCCCCGTCCCGGTGATCTTGATCGACTGCTCGCGCCCCGTGGCCTTGTCCTTCGCCGACACGTTGAGGATGCCGTTCGCATCGATGTCGAAGGTCACGTCGATCTGGGGCACGCCCCGCGGGGCCGGCGGGAGCCCATCGAGCAGGAACTTGCCGAGGGTCCGGTTGTCGCGGGCCATCGGCCGCTCGCCCTGCAGGACATGGACGTCGACCGCCGTCTGCCCGTCCTCGGCGGTGCTGAAGGTCTCCGCCTTGCGGGTCGGGATCGTGGTGTTCCGTGGGATCAGGATGGTGTCCACCCCGCCCAGGGTCTCGATCCCGAGGGAGAGCGGCGTGACGTCGAGGAGGACGACCTCGCGGACCTCACCGGCCAGCACGCCGGCCTGGATCGCCGCCCCCACGGCCACGACCTCGTCCGGGTGCACCTCTTTGTTCGGCTCCTTGCCGGTCAGCCGCCGCACCAGTTCCTGCACGCTCGGCATCCGCGTCGCGCCGCCGACCAGGATGACCTCGTTGAGGTCCTTCTCGGTCAGCTTGGCATCGGACAGCGCCTGCTTGAACGGGCCGATGCACCGCTCCACCAGATCGGCGGTGAGCTCGTCGAACTTCGCCCGGGTCAGGACCACATCCAGGTGCTTCGGGCCGGTCGCGTCCGCCGTGATGAACGGCAGGTTGATCGACGTCTGGACGACGGTGCTCAGCTCGATCTTGGCGCGCTCCGCCGCCTCGCGCAGCCGCTGGAGGGCCTGGCGGTCCTGCCGCAGGTCGATCCCCTGCTGCTTGCGGAACTCGTCGGCGAGCCAGTTGACGATGCGCTCGTCGAAGTCGTCGCCGCCCAGGTGGGTGTCGCCGTTGGTGGACTTGACCTCGTAGACGCCCTCACCGATCTCGAGGATCGACACATCGAACGTGCCCCCGCCGAGGTCGAACACGAGGATCGTCTTGGCGTGCTTCTGCTCCAACTGGCGGCCGTAGGCCAGGGCGGACGCCGTCGGCTCGTTGATGATCCGCAGCACCTTGAGCCCTGCGATCTCGCCGGCGTTGCGCGTCGCGGTGCGCTGGGCGTCGTTGAAGTAGGCCGGGACCGTGATCACGGCCTGCTCGACCTTTTCCCCGAGGTACGCTTCCGCGTCGGTCTTCAACTTCTGGAGGATCATCGCGGAGATCTCCTCGGGCGAGAAGGTCTTGCCGGCGGCGGGGATGTTGACGACCGCCGTGCCGTTCTTGCCCTCCTCCACCTTGTAGGAGACGATCTTCCGCTCGCTCTCCACCTCGTTCAGGCGCCGTCCCATGAACCGCTTGATGGAGTACACGGTGTTCTCGGGGTTGAGGATTGCCTGCCGCCGGGCCATCTGGCCGACCAGCCGCTCCCCGGTCTTCGTAAAGCCCACCACGGAGGGCGTGAGCCGGCTCCCTTCGGAGTTCGGGATGACCGTCGGCTCGCCGCCGATCATCACCGCGATCACTGAGTTGGTCGTTCCGAGATCGATCCCTACAACCTTTGGCATTGTCTCTTCCTCCCGGCGGCGCGCGTTGTGGCCCACGCCGTAGGCCCCGCGCCGCGTCTGGAGACCGGCCGGCGCTTGGTGGACCCGAGCGCCGGCCTGCCTCCTGGGGAGCGCGGCTCCCCTATCCGATCTGCGTTAGTCGACCTGCACCTTGACCGATGTCGGCCGGACCCGCTCCGACTTCGGGATCTTCACTTCGAGCATGCCGTCCTTGTAGGTCGCCTTCGCCTCGGCGCTCTTCACCTCGGTCGGCAGCGGCAGCGTGCGGGTGAACGAGCCGGAGCGGAGCTCCCGCCGGTAGTAGTTCCGGCCCTTCTGCTCCTCTTCGTGCTTCGTCTGGCCCCGGAGCGTGATCGCCCCGTCGGTGACCGTGACGTCCACGTTTTTGGGATCGACGTTGGGCATCTCCGCCCGCACGACGACATCCTGCTCCGTCTCGAACATCTCGACCGCGGGTTCCCGCTCCAGCGCCGCCAGGTCCCGCGCGGGGCGCAGGCTGAAGAACTCGTCAAGCATGCGGTCCATAGACCGCTCGAGAGTCCCGACTCCATCGAATGGGGTCCATCGGATGATATTCATCGTCCTCGTCCTCCTTTCTTGTTTGGCTTGCTTGGTCTTTCCTGGTGTAGGTGTTCGTGCTCTCCATCAACCGTGGCTGCGGGGTCACCCTCCCCCTCGTCGAAGACCCACGTGAGCTCCTCGTGGTAGTGCTCCTGGATTTCGAGGAGCATCCGCACCCCGGCGAGGTTGAGGCCCCGTTCCTCGGTCAGGAACCGGATCAACCGCACCCGCTTGATATCCCGCTGCGAGTACAGCCGGATGCGCCGGCGCCGGACCGGTGACAGGAGTCCCCGCTCTTCGTAGATGCGAAGCGTGCGGGGGTGCACGCCGATCAGGTCGGCGGCCACACTGATCACGTATACCGGTGTATCCGGTTCCAGCCTCTTCAACCGCTCCAACCCCTGGGGCCTCACCAGCCCCCCGGTCTTTAGCCGGCCCGCGGTGGCGGCCCGCTATCCGAGGCCCGCTCACCTCTGAGCCTAACCCTGAACATAGTATATGGATGCGCTTGTGCCTTGTCAAGATATCTATCAATGATATTGTCAACTTCATTGGGCGTTCTGGGGGCAGACCTCGCGAGCCGGGGCGCCGGGAAGTTGTTCAGGCAGGGTTGCCTGCCTGGGACATGTTTAAACCTCCCGACATGACGGGGCGACTTTGGCGTCGGCCCCCTGAGGTCGACTGGTCCGCGGGGAATGGCGATATGA
>VBAN01000405.1 GCA_005882445.1 Candidatus Segetimicrobium genomatis
GCGCTCGCGCAAAACCCGCAGATCATCGCGGCCCAGGAGGCCATCACGGCCGCACAGCAGAGCCTGGCCGCGGCCCGAGCGGGACTCGCGCCCACGCTCTCGGCGAACGGAACTGGGAGCGTCGGAGGGGGGTCGGCAGCGTCATCGACGTCCTCGGGGCCTGCGACCATGGGGACGATTTCCCTCGGGGCAACGGTCCCACTGTACGATGCCGGTCGCACCCCAGCCGCGGTGAACTCGGCCGCGGCTGCGCTCGCTCAGGCTGAGGCGGCGCTCCGCCAGACCCAACAGGATACGTCGTTCGCGGTCGCGACCGCATTCTTCAACGTCCTGACGTCCGAGCGCCTCACATACGTACGGGTGGCGCTCCTTGCGCAGGCCCAGGCGCAGCTCGCGCTTTCACAGGCGCAGGCCCGGGCGGGCGTTGCAGCCCAGGCGGACGTCATCCAGGCCCAGGCGCAGGTGGCCCTGGCGGAGGTGGACCTGCTGACGGCGCGCTCCCAGATCGCGACGGCGAAGTCCGGTCTCCAGGCCGCCATCGGCGGAGATGCGGCGGCGCCGGTCGAGGTGCAGGAGCCCCCGGCGCCTCCTCCGGAGGTCCTTGTCACCGCCGATGCCGCGATGAAAGCGGCGGAGGCCAACCGGCCGGAGGTCGCCAAGGCAATGGCCACCCTACAGTCCGATCAGGCTGCCCTGGAGCTCGCGCGCATCAACGCCGGTCCTCAGGTGACCGTTTCGGTGGGCACGACCTATACGCCCGCGAGCACGAACTTGGTCCTGAGCAACTCGACATTCTATGGGGTCACGGCAACGGTGGGGCTCCCTTTCTATAACCCGGGAGCGCAGGCCGGGGTGGATGCTGCGCAGGCGACGGTGCGCAGCGCGCGCGCACAACTCGACGCCACCCTCCTCTTCGTGCGCCAGGACGCCTATCAGGCGTATCTCGCGGCCGTGCAGGCCGCGGCGACGATCCCGGCGGCGGAGACGGCCCGGGCGGCGGCGGAGGCGGCCCTCACGGTCGCCGAAGGCCGGTACAAGGCAGGGGTGGGGACGATCGTGGAGGTCATCACGGCCCGGGCCACGGCGGCGCAGGCCGAGGTCAATGCTGTGAATAGCCGGTATACCTATCAGGCGGCGCTGGCGGCGCTGCTCCACGCTCAGGGGAGCCCAATTGCCGCCAGCACCGGTGGAGGCAGCCAATGACATTCGTGAGCAGGAACGCCCGGCGCGCGGTCATCGCCGGCATCGCGGGTATCATCGTCGCAGGGGTCGCGGTCTCCGGCATCAGGCACTCCACCACCCGGCGCGACGAAGTCCGGTACATCACCCATCCCGCGGCTTATACGGATATCTCGACAACGGTCACCGAGACCGGCACCATCAATCCCGTCGACACGGTGCAGATCGGCACCCAGGTGTCGGGCACGATCGCGGTCATCAACGTGGACTACAACTCAAAAGTGAAGAAAGGAATGGTGCTGGCGACCCTCGATCCTGCGCCGTTCCGGGCGGCCGTCGCGCAGGCCGGCGCGAACCTCGCGGCGGCGCGGGCCGGTCATGCCGCCGCCCTGAGCGCCATCGCCCAGGACCAGGCCGCAGTGGAGAGCGCGCTCGCGGCCATCCAACAGGCCCAGGCGAACCTCCGGAGCGCGGAGGCAAACGCGGCCAAAATCGAGGCGCAGTCCAAGCTCGCGCAGGTAACGGTCAAGCGCGACGCGTCGCTCTTGCAGCAGGGGTTCATCCCCCAGAACCAGATGGACGCCGATCAGACGGCCCTTGAGAGTACTGCGGCCGACACCCGGGCGGCCCAGGCCGCGGTGGCAGTCGCGCAGGCCCAGGCCGCCGGCGCGGCTGCTCAATTGCGAAGCGCTGAGGCGCAGGTGACGACCGCGCAGGCGCAGGCGGCAGCCGCGCAGGAGCAAATCGCGTCCCAGGCCGCACAGCTCCAGCAGGCGGCGTACAATCTGTCCCGGACGGTGATCACGAGCCCCGTCGACGGGATTGTCATGGCGCGAAACGTCAGCGTCGGTCAGACCGTCGCCGCATCGTTCCAGACGCCGACGCTCTTTACGCTCGCCACGAATTTGACGGACATGCAGGTGGATACCTCGGTCGACGAGGCGGACGTGCGGAGCGTCCGGGAGGGGGAGACCGCTAACATCTCCGTCACGGCGCTCCCGAACGTCGTGTTCTCAGGCACCGTGCAGCAGGTGCGCGTCAACCCGACGGTCGTTCAAAACGTGGTCACGTACGACGCCGTGGTGATCGTTCATGACTCCTCAGGCCGGTTGATGCCCGGCATGACCGCCCAGGTGACGATCGATGCCGGCACGCGCGCGCATGTGCTCGCGGTTCCCATCGAGGCGGCCCTGTACCGCCCGCTGACTCGGAGCGCGCATGGGAAGCCGGAGAGCCCCGCCTCTCCACCGGTTGCCGGCGCGCCGGGCTCCCACATCACCCTGTGGACGTTGCGCAACGGGAAGCCTCGACCGGTGCCCGTCGTCATCGGGTTCTCGGACGGGGTCAACCTGGAGATCACGGACGGAAATCTCCACGCCGGCGACCCGGTCATCATCGAGCAGGCTCGCGGAGCGGCGTGGGGCGGGGCAGAACGGACGTCCGCGTTCGCAGCGGGAGGGGGCCGGGGTGCGGTGGGCCGGGCGGCGGCCCGGGCCGCTCGAGGGTCCTGATGCAGAACTCGCCGAAGCCGGACCCGATCATCGAGGCGCGGGACCTCACCAAAGTCTATGGTGAGGGGGATGGCGCGGTCCACGCGCTTCGGGGCGTCACCCTGCGCGTCCGCTCCGGGGAGTTCGTGGCGATCATGGGACCATCGGGGTCCGGCAAATCCACCTTGATGCACCTGCTGGGGTGCCTGGATCGCCCGACGTCCGGTTCGTACCGGCTCGCCGGCGAGGAGGTGTCCCACCTTTCGCGCGACCAGCTGGCCGCGGTGCGCAACCGGCGTATTGGGTTCGTCTTCCAAAGCTTCAACCTGCTCGCCCGGACACCCGCGATGGGGAACGTGGAACTGCCAATGCTCTACGCCGGCGTCCCGAGGGACGAGCGGGCACGCCGGGCGCGCGCGCTTTTGGAGAGCGTGGGGCTCGGGGGGCGCCTGACCCACCGGCCGAGTGAACTCTCCGGCGGCCAGCAGCAGCGTGTGGCCATCGCGCGGGCCCTCGTCAACGGACCGCCGCTCCTGCTGGCCGACGAGCCGACAGGAAACCTCGACAGCGCCAGCAGTGCCGAGCTCATGACCCTGTTCCGCCGCCTCAACCGCGAGCAGGCGATCACCATCGTGGTGGTCACCCACGACG
>VBAN01000406.1 GCA_005882445.1 Candidatus Segetimicrobium genomatis
CCGGATTCGGGCGGCTGCGCATGGCGCTGCCCGTGGGGGCGTTCGCCATTGCGGCGCACTGTTGGACCCGGTTCGTGGCGGGGCGGCCGCTGATGCGGGGCTCGCGCGAGATGTGGCTGGCGGGCGCGCTGCTCGCCTGGTCCGTGGCGACCGTCCCCGTGTCCACGGTGCCGGAATTCAGCGAGAAAGTGTTCCTCGATTTGTACCTCAAGGTGCTGGGCGTGTTCTGGCTGTTCGGCAACATCGTGACCACGCTCGGGCGGTTGCGCCTGGTGGCGTGGGCGTTTACGCTGACCGCCGCGCCGCTGGCCGCCATCGGCGTGTGGGACTTTCTTTCGCACCGCATGGTGCAGACGGGTCTCGGCTTCGATCGAATCGTCGGCTACGACTCGCCGTTCACGGCGGACCCCAACGATCTGGCGATGCTGTTGAACCTGATCCTGCCTCTGACGGTCGGGCTCTTCCTGATCAGCCGCGGGCGGGCGGCGCGGGTTCTCCTGGCCTGCTTCATCGCGCTCGAGGCGAGCGCCGTCATCGTCACGTTCTCGCGGGGCGGCTTCCTGGCACTGGCGACGCTCTTCGTCCTGTACCTGCGCACGCTCAACAAGACGGGCGAGTGGAAGTGGGCGGTCGCCGCGCTGCTGCTCGCGGTGGCGGCGGTCCCGCTGCTGCCCCGGGGGTACATGGACCGTCTCAGCACGATCACCGACATCAATGCCGATACGACCGGCTCCGCTCAGCAGCGGTTGGACAACACGCGGACCGCGCTGGCCTTCGTGCTCAGCCACCCCCTCGCCGCCGCCGGGCTCGGGATGAACGGCCTCGTCATCTACCGGCTCCACCAGGCCGAGGGGAAGGCGGCCCCCCTCCTCTGGGTCCACAATTCGTTCCTCGAGTACGCCGTGGATCTCGGGTGGTTCGGCTTGGGATTGTTCCTCCTCCTGCTCGTGAGCTGTTACGGGTGCGCCGTGCGGGTCCGCAACCGCTGCGCGGGCGTCCCGGCGCTGCGGGACCTGTCGGCGCTGGCCGAGGCGATCCGGATCTCGATGGTGGGCGGCGCCGTGAGCGCGTTTTTCCTTCCCGCGGCCTATCAGCCCTACTTGTACTTCATCACCGCGCTCGGCGCGGCGACCGTCGCGGTGTTTGAGGCCGAGACGCGCACGGCCGTCCAGGCGCGGACCGCCGACCGCCCCCCCCGATTGGCGCCCGCGTGATGACGATGACGGCAGGCCGAGGCGCCGAGGCCGGATAATGCTGTTCAACAGCCTGGGATTTCTTTACGGGTTTCTGCCGGCCATCTACCTGCTGTTCTGGCGCTTCCCGGGAAAAGCGCAGCGGTGGATGGTCCTGGCGATCGGCGGATACGTCTTCTATTCGTTCTGGAATTACAAGTTCACCGCGCTGATGCTGTTTTCCACCGGCGTCAGCTACCTGGCCGGGCTGGCGCTGCTCCGCTGGCGGGATCCCGGACTCCGGCGGTGGTGTGTGGTGGCCCCGGTCTTCGCGGATCTGGCGGTGCTGGGGTTCTTCAAGTACGGCAACTTCATGGCAGGGAACATCAACGCGGTCGCGTCCTGGCTCGGCGGCCGGTCATCGCTCCCCATCCTCGATATCGTGCTGCCGGTGGGGATTTCCTTTTACACGTTCCACACCATCACGTATGTCATCGATTCGTATCGGGGGGTCATCACCCCCACGCGAAACTTCTTCAAGTATGCGGCGTACGTCTCGATGTTCCCGCAGCTGGTGGCCGGTCCCATCGTCCGCTACCGGCAGATCGAGCAGGATTTCGAAAACGTCGATCGCGCGCACGAGACCGCGAACGCGGACACCGGGTGGTCGTTCTTCGTCGTGGGCCTGGTGGAGAAGGTGCTCATCGCCGATACCATCGCGTCCATCATCGATCCGGCGCTGGCACGGTACTCGGAGCTCTCCACCGTCGACGCGTGGTTGGCCGTGGTGGGCTTCGCCTACCAGGTGTACTTCGATTTTGCGGGGTACAGCGATATGGCCGTCGGCCTGGGCCACCTGTTCGGATTTCGCATTCCTCAGAACTTCAACTCGCCGTACAAGTCGACGGATATCGCCGACATGTGGAGGCGCTGGCACATCTCACTGTCGTCGTTTTTCCGCGACTACGTCTACATCCCGCTGGGGGGCAGCCGGGGCGGGCGGCTCCTGACGTACCGCAATTTGATGGTCACCATGCTGCTCTGCGGGCTGTGGCACGGCGCGAGCTGGATCTACGTCACCTTCGGCGCCTACCAGGGAGCGCTGCTCATCCTGACCAGCACATTCAGGGGGACCTGGGAGCGCCTGCCGCTCGCGGCCCGCCGGATCGGGACGTTCGGCTTGTGGGTGGTCGGGCTGGCGATCTTCCGGTCGACGGGGTTCCCCATGGCCGGCGCGCTGTTAGAGAAGATGTTCACCTGGCACGCCGGAACGGCCATCGTCGGCGGGACCGTCTTGATCGGCATGCTGACCGTGGCCGCCGGCCTCGCGCACTTTGCGCCGAACTCGTTCGAGATGCACCACCGGTGGTCGCCGGGATGGGTGGGCGCGATGGCCGTCCTGTTTGGGCTGGGTCTGTTCATGCTCTACGGGTCGCGGCCGGCGCCGTACCTCTATTTCCAATTCTGAGGCGGACGATGGGACAACAGACAACGCACCGTCCGGTCTGGCGCCTGGGGCGCGTGATTCCGTGCCTTGTGGTCGCCGTGTTCCTGGCGGATATCACATCCCGCGTTCCGTCTATCGACCCGCTGACGTTCCGGGCCTGGGAGGCCATGTCGCGCAACCGCCCGCCGGGCGCGGCCTTCGAGCCCAACCGCCGCTATGTCAACGCGCGGGCGTACGGTGATCTCGCGTCATTCGGGAATCTCCCTCAGATGCGCCAGTACCGCCCCGAGGTCTTCACCACGGATGCGCTCGGATTTCGAAATCCCCCCCACCTCCTGGATGAAGAGGTCAGCGCGATTCTGATCGGAGACTCGTTCGCCGTGGGGTCCGGGGTGAGCGATGACGAGACGCTGTCCTCGAGGCTGACGAAGATCACCGGGTGTGTGGTCTATAACGCCGGGAGCGACCTGGGGCGCGTTGTCCCCAACGAGGTGCTGGCGCTCGCAGGCAGGC
>VBAN01000407.1 GCA_005882445.1 Candidatus Segetimicrobium genomatis
TGCCGCACCCGGCCGTAGACGGTGCCGTTCCCGTTGAGACTGCGCCCCACCCTGCGCTGCCGGACGGCATGGAGCACGAGCCCGACGCCGGTCGCGAAGGCCGGGCTGCTCACCGTGTCCGCCATGCTGCCCGGGACATCGGGCACGCCGACCCGGACCGCGATCCCCAGCCGCTCGGAGATGAGATCGGGGAGGCCGCGCAGCAGGGCGGTCCCCCCGGTGACCACGAGCCCGGCGGGAATCCGGTACGCCCAGCCCGACCGGCCGCACTGTGCCTTCACCAGACCGGCCATCTCCGAGACCCGCGGCTCGATGATCTCGCTGAGGGCGCGCTTGGGCGCGACCCGCAGCTCGTGGCTCCCCACGTGCACGACCTCGATCAGCTCGTCCTCGCCGACCTGCCGGGGGAGCGCGCACCCGTGGCGAATCTTCAACCGCTCGGCGTCGGCGAACGAAGTGCGCAGCCCCATCGCGATGTCGTTGGTGACGTGATTGCCTCCGTAGGGCAGCACCGCGGTATAGCAGAGTCCGCCGCTCGCGAAGAGGCCCAGGCTGATGGTCCCGCCGCCGATGTCGACGAGCGCCACGCCGAGTTCGCGCTCCGCCGGCGACAGGACGGCCTCGCCCGAGGCCAACGGCTCCAGCACCAGGGCGTCGCATTCGAGCCCGGCGCGCTGGACGCACTTCAACAAGTTCGCCAGCAGCGTGCTGGCGCCCGTGACGATGTGGGCCTCGACCTCCAGGCGCGTCCCGTACATCCCGACCGGATTCTTCACGCCGTCCTGACCGTCGACGACGAAGTCCCGAGGGAGCAGGTGGACGATCTCGCGGTCGCTCGCCGGGACCGCCGCCATTCGGGCGGCCTCGCCGCGGCTGTTCTGCGACGCCAGGTGCCCTCCGGACACGCCCACGACCGCCGCGGAGAGCCGGAGGCCCGCCATACGCTCGGCCTTGTCGACGGCCTCCTCGATCGCGCGGGTGGTGGCGTCGAGGTCAACGACGACGCCCTTTCGCACTCCAACAGACGGAGAGGTCCCCATCCCTGTGATGTGGACCTCTCCGTCTTCGCTCTGCTCCGCGACGATGACACAGACCTTGGTGGTGCCGATATCCAAGCCCACCAAGGCGCCTCGCTTGGCCAACCAGGTGCACCTCCGGGTCCGACTAGGGGGTCATGGACGGTGCATCCCGAAATTTATTCCACGCGAACGGGAGTTCTCCTGCCTCCCGCCCGCGGCGGCGGCCCGGCCGGATGATCGCGCCGGTTGGATGACGATGCTTCCGGAGAACCGCAGATCAACAGAGTCGATTCGCACGCTCCGCTCGTCGATCACCTCGAGCACCTGAGGGAGGAGGCTCAGACGATCCGCGACATCCGCCGCGCCCCCGAGCCGCACCGCCGTCCCATCGCGGAGTTCGAGGCTCGCGTCCCCGGCGCCGTCGACGCGCACGCCGGCCACGCGCGGCCTGAGGAGATCGGGCAGCGCCCCCGCGATCCACGCGCCCAGCCGCACGTCCGGAGAGGCCACCCGCACCCCGACCGAGACGGCCGCGGGGTCGAGACGGTCGGCGACGAGCGCGGGGAGCGGCCCGGGATCGGTCGCCTGGGCGATCGCCACGGCATCGTTGCCGACGAGTACGTAGGTGTCCCCGGCGCGCAGCGCGGCCACCGCGGGCCGTTCCCTGACCGCGACGGTGAGGCGCTGGGGAAACTCCAGCGCGACCGTGACCGCCTCGATGCGCGGATCCTCGAGGAGGCGCCAGCGGATCGACCGGGTGTTCACGCGGAAGACGTTCATGCCGGGAGCGATCCCGGCGCGGCGCAGGATCTGGGCCTCCGGCACCGCGGCGTTGCCGGTCACGCTCACGGACCGCAGGCCCAACATGGCGGAGCCCGGGAAGGCCGCGGCCGCGCAACACGCGGCAATGGCGGCGCAGAACCGGAGGAGCCGCCTGGGGGAGAGGCCCCGGGGAGATTCCGGAGGGCCGGCGGCGGGGACCGGCACGACCACGGACATCAGCCGGCCCTCATGACGCGCTCACGGTCTCCCACCGTCCTCAAACTCTCCGATCAGCTTGATCTCGGGGACGAGGTCGACCCCGGAATGCTCGCGCACCCGGGTCCGGACCTGCCCGACGAGCGCCAGGACGTCCGCCGCGGTGGCGCCCCCGTCGTTCAGGATATAGTTGGCGTGCCGGTCGCTCACCACGGCGGCGCCGGCCCGCATGCCCTTCGCCCCCGCGCCGTCGATGAGCCGGCCCGCATGATCGCCCCCCGGGTTGCGGAACACGCACCCCGAACTCGGAGGCCCGATGGGCTGCGTGTCGTTGCGGGTGCGAAGCCACTCCTCGAGGCGCGCCAGGCACTCGCGCGGATCGGCCGGCGCGAGGTCGAGGTCGGCCTCCAGAACCACCCCGCGCTCTTCCTGGAGCCGGCTGGAGC
>VBAN01000408.1 GCA_005882445.1 Candidatus Segetimicrobium genomatis
CGAGAACATCGCGTACGGCAAGCCGCGCGCGGCCCAGGAGGAGATCGAGGCGGCGGCGCGGGTCGCGGCGGCCCACGAGTTCATCACGCGCCTGCCCGACGGATACGACACGGTGCTGGGCGAGGGCGGCATGCAGCTGTCGGGCGGCCAGCGGCAGCGCCTGGCGCTGGCGCGCGCCGTCATCAACAACCCCGCCATCCTGATCCTGGATGAGGCCACCTCCGCGCTGGACGCGGAATCCGAGGAGGCCATCCAGCGGGCGATGACGCGGCTGACCGAGGCGCGGACGACCTTCATCATCGCCCACCGCCTCTCGACGGTGCGCAGCGCCGACCGCATCGTGGTGCTCCTGGACGGGCAGATCGCCGAGATGGGCCGGCACGACGACCTGGCCGCGCAGAACGGCCCGTACAGCCGCCTCGTCCGGGCGCAGTTCATCGAGGAGGGGGACCGGACCCCGGCCACAGCCCCATGACGATCGAACTCAGCGTCATCACCCCAACCCGGGACCGCGCGTCGATCCTGACCCGCTGTCTGGACGCGCTCGCCGCGCAGTCCCTGGATCCGGGCCGGTACGAGATCCTCGTCGTCGACGATGGGTCGACCGATGACACCCCCGCGGTCATCGAGGCGGCCAGGCGGACGGCCTCGTGCGACATCCGTGGATTCCGGCTCGACCAGCGCGCGGGCATCCCCGCCGCGCGGAACCTGGCGGTCCGGGAGGCCCGAGGAACCCTCATCGTGTTCGTCGACAGCGACGAGTTCGCGCCGCCATCGTTTCTGGCCACGCACCTGAACTGCCACCGGCAGCGCGGACCGAACGTGATCTGCCGCGGCCCGGTGATCGTCACGCACTCGCTCTTCAAGCCGTTCGATACCCGGGGCGGGATCCTCGACATGTCCACCGCCTACTTCGATACGGACAACGCCTCGGTGCGGCGGGACCATCTGCTCCGCGCCGGCCTGTTCGACGAAGCCTTCTACCCGTACGGCTGGGAGGGGCTCGACCTGGGGTTCCGGCTCCGGGCGCTTGGGCTGAGGCGGGTGTTCCTCCGGGACGCCGCGATTTATCATTACCGGCCCGAGGTGTCGCCCGACGTCCTCCCGGGGCTGTTCGCCAAAGAGGAAGAGCGCGCCCTGACGGCGCTGCGATTCATCACGAAGAACCCGACGCTCGAGGCGCGGTTCGCGACATGTCTCACCCCCATCCATCGGTGGGCGAACGCCGTGCAGCGCGGGTTCGGCACGGTCCACGCCGGAAACGCGGTGGCGTGGGTCGACCGGGCGCGGAAATGGGGACTCCCCGGCCTGGCCCGCATTCTCCTGGCCGGCGTCCTGCGGTCCCACTACTTCGATCATTTTCGGGCATGGGAGGCCGCTGCCAGAAGCGATGGAAATCAGCGTGATCATCCCGACCTGTAACAATCGGGACGTCCTCGCGCGCGCGCTCCACACCCTACAGACCCAGCGATTTCCGCCCGATCAGTACGAGATCGTCGTCATCGACGACGGCTCCACGGACGGCACGGCCGAGATGGTCCGGGCCGCGCCCGGCCCCGCCCCCATCCGGTATCACGCGCAGGCGCACCTCGGCCGGGCGGCGGCGCGCAACGCGGGTGTCCGGATCGCCCGCGGGCGGATCGTCGTCTTCCTTGACTCCGACTTCTGGGCCGACCCCACGCTCCTCGCCGCCCACCACGCGCACTATCCTCCGGACGCGCGGGCCATCGCCGTCCAAGGCGCCAGCCGAACTCACCCGGAGACGCTGACCACGCCCTTCATGAGAGCGCGGGAAGTCCGCGTGGAACTGCCGCCCGGCCCTCCCGGGCGCATCTCGCTGTTTCGCGTCAGCACGAGAAACCTGTCACTCCTGCGCGCGGACTTCCTGGCCGCGGGGGGGTTCGATGAAGCGTTTGGCGGGTACGGCTGGGAGGACATCGAGCTGGCCTGGCGCATGCGGGCCGGCGGCGCGAAATTCTACTACGAACCCCGCGCCGCGGGGGATCACTATGCGGTCCAGGACCTGGAAGGCCTGCGCCGGAAAATGCGGGACGGCGGCAAGAGCGCCGTGTACTTCTGCGCGAAGCACAAACGGTCCCTGTGGCTCCGGATCCGGCTCGAGATCGCCGCGTTTCTGCTTCCGATCAAGTGGCTGGTGTACCGGACGCCGCTGATCACCCCGCTGGTGCGCCGGCTCGTGCCGGTCGCCTCATCCCGCGGCTGGGCGGCCGTCCTCGGAGAGTGCACCAACCACCTGGTGTGGGAAGCCTACTATG
>VBAN01000078.1:0-2045 GCA_005882445.1 Candidatus Segetimicrobium genomatis
CCCAATGGCGAGGCATGCGCACACCGTGACGTGGGATGAGGGAGACGGCGCCCTGATGGTCGTCGGGGGCGTGGATTTTACGGATACCCAGTTCCTCAACGACGTGTGGTGGCTCTGGAACGCCAGCGGAACCTCGCCGAGCACGCAGAACTGGTGGCCGATTTCCCCCTCGGGAACCGGCCCACTGCCGCGCGCCGCGCACAGCACCGTGTATCGCCACCAGACGCAAAGACGCGCCACGATCTTCGCCGGAGTGACCTGCATGCCATGTGTGGGCGTAAACGACGCGTGGGTGATCGCAAACATAGAGGATCAGGTTTTCGACCCGCCGTTCGCCACGTTCGCCGTCAATAACGCGAAAATCGGTAGCGGATCCCGGTCGCTGCAGGTGCATGGCCGCTTCACCCTCGTGACGGGCGCGAGCATCGGCCCGTTGACGCAGGCGGTCGACTTCGGCTTCGGCGGATACGCGACGACGTCCAGACTCCCGGTCAGCAAGGCCAGCCAGGTGCGCAGGGCCAGGGGGGCGGCTACGGGTTCACGGTCGAGGCCGCGGGGGCCAACGTGCCTCCGGGCAATCCGGTCACAGTCTACCTAAGGATCGGCCACAATACCGGGAGCACCCAGGTGACCGCGCGCTTCGGAAACTGACGCTTCCTCGCTCACCGTCGCCCGCGGCCGGCGACACGCCGCCGCGGGCGACGTCTTTGAAACATCAGCGTCGATTGCTATGATGAACGCATGCGAAGGCGGATACGCCTCGGCCTCGTCTGCGCGCTCCTCGCCCCGGGAGTCCTCTTCGGCGTCGCCCCGTCCCGATCCGCCCCGGCCGCCCCTCCCGATACCTGGCCCGTCTCCCTCGGAGAGCGGGCGCGGCCGGTCCCTGGCAGCCGGCGCGGGTGGCGCAGGTGTACCGGCCGGTCCGGTACCCGACCGAGGTCGGGCGGGAGTCCCTCGAGATCCGCCTGCACCTGCCCGATCTGCAGACGCTCGCCGGTCGGGGCGACGAGGTGGACAGTGTCGTGGTGCGCCTTCGCTCACCGGGTGGTCCGGCGGGGGCGCGCACCGGTCGCGCCGCGGACTCGGGCGAAGCGGCGGCGGAGATGGTGACGCGATTGAACGCGTTGCCGCTGGGATTCCGCGCCTACACGTCCGCCGAACTGGCCGCGCGCAACTCCAGCCCGTTCGAGGTCATCGCCCGCTTCCATCGGGCGATCGGGGCCGTCACCGTCCTCGCCAGCAGCGTCTTCCTCGTGGCGATCATGACGCTCAAGGGCGAGGAGATGCGCCGTCAGGTCGGCGTCATGCGGCTGATCGGGGTCTCCCCGCGGACGGTCGTCGGCACCGTGCTGGTGATCGCGGCGGGGGTGGCCCTCCTGGGAAGCGCGATCGGGGTTGGACTCGGGTACCTCTTGTCGCTGGGGATCAACGCGTACTACCGGTCGCTGTTCGACACGGACCTGGTGTTCTCGCGGATCACACCGCCCCTCTTGGGGACCTCGGCCGGCGTCTGCGCGCTGCTGGGCATCGCGGCCGGCGCGTTTACCGCCTGGCGTGTCCTGCGCCGCGGCCCGCTGGAGCAGCTCGGGCGTTAAAGGCTCACCCATCGCCGTGACACCGATCCTCTTTCTCGCGTTCCGCACCCTCGTCCGCGTCCCCGCACGGACGGCGTTGGTGGTCCTCGGGCTGAGCGTCACCGGGGCGCTCCTCCTCGACATGACGATGCTGGCCGGCGGGCTCCAGGCGAGCCTCGGCTCGGTGCTGAGCCGCCTGGGGTTCGCCGTGCGCGTCGTTCCGCGAGGGACTCTGCCGTTTTCCGGCGATGCGGAGATCGCCGACGCCGACCGTCTGGCGGCGGCGATCGAAACCCAGCCCGGGGTAACCGCGGCCGTGCCGGTCCTCGGCGCCAACCTGTACGTGCAGCAGGGCGGCCGGCGGTTCCCCTCGTTCGCGCTTGGGGTCCCCTCCGGGACCCCCGGCGCCTACACGCTCGTCGCGGGCGCGGACCTGTCTACGCGGCCCGGCCCGCCGTCGGGAGGGACGGC
>VBAN01000078.1:2216-4985 GCA_005882445.1 Candidatus Segetimicrobium genomatis
CGCATTGGCGACCGCCTCGTCCTCTCCGCGGCGCCGGGCACGATCCTCCAGGCGTTTGCGGCCGTCCAGCCGTGCCGGGTGGCCGGGATCGCGGATTTTTACTTCGACCTCCCCACGCAGCGGACGGTGGCCCTTGCCGCTCCCGTCGTCCTGCGCCTCCTGGACCGGCCCCCAGGCGGCGCCTCCCTCATTCTCGTGCGGATGACGGACCCGTCGCGGGCGGACGCGCTGGCGCGGTGGATTGCCGGCCGGGACCCCCGCGTCGACGCCTTCAGCATCCAGGAATTTCTCGCGAGAACGGGAGCCCGGCTCACCTACTTCAACCAGTTCTCCGTGATCCTGGGAACGATGAGCGCGGCGGTGGCGTTCCTGCTGATCGCGGCGATCGTGTCGCTGTCCGTGGGGGAGCGGCTCGGCGAGATCGCGATGCTGCGGGCGATGGGGTTCCCGCGGGCGAGCATCGTCGGGCTCGTGCTCGTCGAGGGCGTCGCGCTCGCCGCGGCCGCGCTTCCGGGCGCCTTCCTCCTGGGGATCGCGATCGCCCGCAACCTCGACCGGATTCTACTCTCCTCCCCGGGCGTCCCGGAGAACCTCCATTTCTTCACGCTCACGTCCGCGGCGGCGGTGCGGACGGTCGGGATCCTGCTCGCCACCGGCGCGTTGGGAGGAGCGTATCCTGCCGCAGTGACCGCCCGCCTCGAGGTGGCGCCGACCCTCCACCGCGAGGTTGTGTCGTGACCGCCGAACCGGCCGTCCAGATCGCGGCGGCGTCACGCTCGCCGTGGAGCGCGGAACGCTGTTGTCGATTGCCGGACCGTCCGGCTGCGGCAAATCTACGCTGCTGCACCTGCTCGGCGGCGTGGACCGGCCCACCACCGGGAGCGTCACCATCCTCGGACATCGCACCGACGCGCTCGGCGATGCGGCCCTCGCCCGGATTCGTCTGCGCCACGTCGGGTTCGTCTTCCAGCGGTTCTTCCTGCTCCCGATGCTGACGGCGGAAGAGAACGTGGCCTTGCCGATGATGGAGGCCCGGGTCCCGGCGGCCGAACGCCGCCGGCGGGGGCGCGCCCTGCTCGAGCGGGTCGGACTCGGCGATCGGATGCGGCACCGGCCGGGGCAGTTGAGCGGCGGCGAGATGCAGCGGGTCGCCATCGCCCGCGCGATCGCCAACCATCCGGATCTCCTCCTGGCCGACGAGCCCACCGGCGAATTGGACGAGGCGACGGGGCGGGAGGTCGGCGGCCTGCTCCGGGCACTCAGCCGGGACGGGATCGCCGTCGTGCTGGTGACGCACAATCCGGACCTGGCGGCGCTCGCGGACCGCCAGGTGCGAATGCGGGACGGCGTCCTCGCATGAGCTCACCGATCTGGATGCTGGCGTGGCGCAGCCTCGCCGACCGCCCGCGGAGGAGCCTGCTCCTGCTCGTAGGTTATGGGATCGGCGTGGCGGTCATGATCGCGCTGCTGTCCGTGGGGGACGCCCTCCTGGCGCAGGCGCGGGACCGGGATCTGGTGTCCGGCGGCGACGTCGTGCTGCTCCCCGAGGGCATCGATCCAAACGTCCTCAAGGTCAACGGCGTCACCGATCTCTCCTTTACCATCCAGCAGGCCGGGTTCATCACCCGCGAGATCCTCCTGGGGCCGCGCTTTGCCCCGGCGATCGCCGCGGCCGCACCCCAGATCATCGCCCGCCAGATCTACGTCCGGGCGCCCGGGCGCGTCGTGCCGGCGATCGCGACGGCCGGCATCCCGTCGCTGGATTCGGCCGCCGGAGTCACCGCGGCGGTGCCGGGTGCCGAGGACACCCCCCGCGACCGCGCCTGGCTCGCTCCCGCTCCCGGAGCGCTCATCGACCGGATTGATCGGTTCCACCGCCCGCCGCCGGCCGCGCGGCCCGCATGGGCGGAGTGGGACTACTTCAACTTCATCGATCCGGCAACCGGGGCGTACGGATACCTGACGATCCTCGCCGGCGGCCAGGGGCGCGGCGGCGTATTTCTTCGGATCAAGCAGCCCGGCCGCGCGGTCGAGGACATCGCGATCCCCGCGGCCGTCCGGCCCGGAGACCTGGGGTTCGACTCGGCGGACCAGCGGATCGGTCCGGCCCAGGTGCGCAATGCCGGCGGGCGCTACCACATCATGGTGAATGATGCGCGCGCCCGCGTCGACCTGTGGCTGATCCCTGATCCCGGCTTCTATCTCCCTCCCGGCGAGACCGCCGGAGATACCGTGATCTCCGGGTACGTCGTTCCTGCCGTCCGCGGGCGAGTCCGCGGGGAGATCCGGACCCGGGACATCTCACTGCGGCTCGAGCGCGCCGCCGGGTATCACGACCACAACTGGGGGACCTGGCGGGGCGTCACCTGGGAGTGGGGTGAGGGCGGGGGGGAGGCCATGCCCTTGCCAGCGCGGCACGGCGCCACGGCCGCGGCAGGGGGGAACGTCCTGGCTCACGCCGGAGGCGCGGTGCTCTACGGGGAACTGCATGTGGCCGGGTCAGCCCCGGGCGTGGGGGGACGGCCCGCCGCGCTCTTTGTGTGGGCGCGCCCGCAGCCGGACTCCGCCCCGCGAGGCGGCGCATTTCTCGCCGCGATGCCGGTGACTGCGATTCGCTACGAGGGCTGGCACCCGGGCCCCGTCCTGGCAGGACGCCGCGTCCCGGCGCCCGCAGACGTGACCGTCGAGGCGGGCGCCGGGGCGGACCACATCAGCGTTCACATCCGGGTCTGGGATGCCCTGGCCTCGATCGCCGGGCAAGGGGGATCC
>VBAN01000085.1:0-1883 GCA_005882445.1 Candidatus Segetimicrobium genomatis
CCACGGTGGAGACCACCCCGCTCTCGTGGGCGATGATCAGCTGCGTGCGGAGCGCCAGCACCGCCGCCTCGTCGGTCGGCAGGGCCAGCGCCTCATCCAGCGCGTTCGTGTGGAGCGACTGGGTCCCGCCCAGCACCGCGGCCAGCGCCTGCAGGGCGACGCGCACGACGTTGTTCTTGGGCTGCTGCGCGGTCAGCGCCACCCCGGCGGTCTGGGTGTGGAACCGCAGCATCTGCGACCGCGGGTCCGAGGCGCCGAACCGGTCGCGCATGATCCGGGCGTACAGGCGGCGGGCGGCCCGGTACTTGGCGACCTCCTCGAAGACGTTCATCTGGGCGTCGAAGAAGAACGCCAGGTGCGGCGCGAACCGGTCGACGGCCATCCCGGTATCCCGCACGGCTTCGACGTAGGCGATCGCGTTCCCGAGGGTGAACGCCACCTCCTGAACCGCCGTCGCCCCGGCCTCCCGGATGTGGTACCCGCTGATGCTGATCGGGTTCCACCGCGGCAGGTGCGCGGCGCAGTAGGTGCAGGTGTCGGCGACCAGCCGCATCGACGGGCCGGGCGGGTAAATGTAGGTGCCGCGGGCGATATATTCCTTGAGGATGTCGTTTTGCGTGGTGCCGGCGCACCGCTCGGCCGCCACCCCCCGGCGCTCCGCCGCCGCGAGATACATGCACAAGAGGATCGCCGCGGTGGCGTTGATCGTCATCGAGGTGCTGACGCGGTCGAGCGGGATCCCCTCGAAGAGCACCTCCATGTCGGCCAGGGAGTCGATGGCCACGCCCACCTTGCCGACCTCGGCCTCAGCGAGGGGGTGGTCGCTGTCGTATCCCATCTGGGTGGGCAGGTCGAACGCGACCGAGAGACCGCTCTGCCCCTGCTCCAGAAGATACCGGTACCGGCGGTTGGACTCCTCGGCCCCCGCGTATCCCCCGTACTGCCGCATTGTCCACAGCCGGCCGCGGTACATGGTGGGATGGATGCCGCGTGTAAACGGGTATTCGCCCGGGTAGCCGGTGTCGCGCCCGGCGTCCACCGCGGCGGCATCCTCCGGGGTGAAGACCTGCTTCACCGGAATGCCTGATGGGGTCCGAACATCCTCCCGGCGAGCCATGCCTCAGCCCATCGTGATCAACAGCTGGCCGGCGGCGAGCTCTTGACCCGGCGAGACATGCACCCGGCGGACGGTGCCGGCGTGGGGGGCGCGGATTTCCATCTGCATCTTCATCGCTTCCATTATAGCCAGCGGCTGGCCGGCCACCACCTGGGCGCCTTGGTCGACCGGAATGGCGAGCAGGAGCCCGGGCATCGGCGCCCTGATCTCCCCGTACCGGACCTGGGCCGCGCCCGCGCGCACGGCGGCCGCCCCCACCCCCGTCCGGGTGACCTCGGCGACCTCGGTGCGTCCGTCGAGTTCGAAGACCCACGGCCCCGCGTGGTCCCGCACCACCAGACCATGGGCGGCGCCATCGACGATCAGGGTGTAACAGGCGGGCATGAGCTCGATCAGGTCGACCCGGTGGGTGCGCCCCGACAGGGTGGCGGCGAGCGTCCCGCCGGTGTCGTCGATCCCGACTTCGAACTCCTCCTCCCCCACGCGGACCCAGCAGGTCTTCATGCCAGGCCTTCCTGGCGAGCCGCCCGGCCCCACGCCCCCGCGTCCTGGGGTGGCAGGAGCGGCGGGCGGCGGCCTTCGCGAGCCTCGAGCGCTGCAGCGGCGAGCGCGGCGAGCCAGCGGCCGGACGATGCGTGCGGCGGCCGGGAGTGCGCGGCCCACTCCATCTCCACGAACCGGGTGTGGTAGTCACCCGACCGGAAGCCCGGATGCGCCAGGGTCCAGAGGTGAAACGGGATCGTCGTGAGGACGCCGGTGACGACCG
>VBAN01000085.1:2044-4422 GCA_005882445.1 Candidatus Segetimicrobium genomatis
TCGCGTGCCCGCGGGACTGCACGTCGCCCTGGCGGAACGGGAGCGGCTCTCCCGCCGCGACCCCGAATTGCAGCGCCACCAGGTCGAGCCCGGTCACCCACTCGGTCACGGGGTGCTCCACCTGCAGCCGGGCGTTGATCTCCAGGAAATAGAAGGCCCGCCCCGCGACGAGGAACTCGACGGTCCCGGCATTGCGGTACCCGACCGCGCGCGCGGCGGCGAGCGCCGCCTTGCCGATCGCCTTCCGGAGATCCGGCGCGAGCGCGGGAGCGGGGGACTCCTCGATCAGTTTCTGGTGACGCCGCTGGATCGAGCACTCCCGCTCTCCCAGATGGACGACCGCTCCGCGGGCATCCGCGATGATCTGCACCTCGACGTGCCGCGGACGGTCCAGCCACTGCTCCAGATAGATGCGCTCGTCCCCGAAGGCCGTCCGCGCCTCACCGCGCGCCAGGAGCAGCGCCCCGATGAGGTCCGACGGCCGCTCGACGAGGTGGATGCCCTTCCCCCCGCCGCCGCCGGCCGCCTTGATCAGCACCGGGAACGTGAGATTCTTCGCCGCCTTCATCGCGTCGGCGTCGCTCAGGAGATCGGTCCCCGACAGCACGGGCACGCCCGCCGCGAGGACGGCGCGGCGGGTTCTGGATTTGTCGCCACACAGGGCGAGGGCGGCGGCGGGCGGACCGATGAAGGTCAGGCCGGCCTGCGCGCAGGCCTCGGCGAAGGCCGGGTTCTCGGACAGGAACCCGTAGCCGGGGTGGACCGCGTCGGCGCCGCACCGGCGCGCGGCGTCCACGATCGCCGCGATGTTCAGATACGAGTCGGCGGGGGCGGCGGCCCCGACCCGGTAGGCTTCGTCCGCCGCGTGCACGTGGAGGGCGGCGCGGTCGGCGTCGCTGTAGATCGACACGGCGGCCAGCCCCCTCGCGCGGCAGGCCCGGATGACGCGCAGGGCAATCTCCCCCCGGTTGGCAATGAGGATCTTGCGCAGAGGTCGGGCGGCCGTGCTCACGGCGTGCGGCTAGAGCGGGATGTTCCCGTGTTTCTTTGGAGGGTTGCGGTCGCGTTTGCCCTCGAGCATGCGCAGCGCCGAGATCAGCCGCGGGCGGGTCTCGCGGGGCTCGATGATGTCGTCCAGATACCCGCGGCCGGCCGCGACATACGGGTTGGCGAACTGCCGGCGGTACTCGGCGACGAGCCGCGCGCGCGTCCCCTCCGGATCGCCCGCCTCGGCCAATTCGCGGCGAAAGATGATGTCGATGGCGCCCTCGGGGCCCATCACGGCGATCTCGGCGGTGGGCCAGGCGAGGTTGATGTCGCCCCGGATGTGCTTGCTGGACATCACGTCGTAGGCCCCGCCGTAGGCCTTGCGGGTGATCACGCGCGAACAGCAGCTTCGCGCCGTGCCTGATGATCCCGCCGTGCTCCTGGCCCGTCCCCGGCATGAACCCGGGCACGTCGACAAACGTCACCAGGGGGATGTTGAACGCGTCACAGAACCGGACGAACCGGGCGCCCTTGACGGAGCTGTTGATGTCGAGCGCGCCGGCCAGCACCTCCGGCTGCTGCGCCACGATGCCGGCGGACCGGCCGTCCAGCCGCGCAAACCCGGTGAGGAGGTTCCGGGCGAAGTGCTCGTGCACCTCGAGAAACTCGCCGCCGTCGACGACGCGCCGGATGACCTCGCGCATGTCGTACGGGCGGTGGGGATCCTCCGGGACGACCGCGTCCAGGGCCGCGTCCATCCGGTCGGGCGGATCCACGCACGGGACGCGTGGGGGGCCCTCCTGGTTGTTCTGCGGGAGGTAGGCGACGAGCCGGCGGATCAACCGCAGCGCGTCGAGATCATGCTCCGCGATGAAGTGCGCGACCCCGCTGCGGGCCGCGTGCACCTCGGCGCCGCCGAGGTCCTCGGAGGTCACGTCCTCGTGCATGACGGCCTTGACGACCTGGGGGCCCGTGACGAACATGTAACTGGTCCCCCGGACCATCACGGTGAAGTCGGTGATCGCGGGCGAATAGACGGCGCCGCCCGCGCACGGCCCCATGATCGCCGAGATCTGCGGGACGACGCCGCTGGCCAGGGTGTTGCGGAGAAAGATCTCCGCGTACCCGCCCAGGCTGACGACCCCTTCCTGGATCCGCGCGCCGCCGGAGTCGTTCAGCCCGATCACCGGCGCGCCGTTGCGCAGCGCCAAGTCCATGAGCTTGCAGATCTTCGCCGCGTGGCCCTCCCCGAGCGATCCCCCCAGCACCGTGAAGTCCTGGGAGAAGACATAGGCCAGCCTCGCGTCGATCGCCCGTAGCCCGTGACCACGCCGTCGGCCGGCGCCTCGACCTTGTCCATCCCGAAGGCGGTGGCGCGGTGGGTGACAAAG
>VBAN01000409.1 GCA_005882445.1 Candidatus Segetimicrobium genomatis
GCGGATTTGGGTGACGTACGGGCTGAAGTCCGGTGTCCCGAGCGGAGCCCAGAGCTTCTGCACGATCTCCCCGCCGTGCAGTTCGAACGTGCGCTGGAACCCCCCCACCACCTCGTAGCCGAACGCGTAGTCGCTGCCGATCGTCGCGACCTTCTTGTACTTGAGCGTCGTGGCGACCCACTCGCCGAACGGGTGGGAGGGCTGGCTGCTCGACCAACCGGTGCGGACCAGGTTGGGCGCGCGCTTTCTCTGGGTGAGGTCGTCGGCCGAACTGACCGCGAACAGCGTTGGAACGTTTCGCTCGACGATGTAGTCCCGGACGGCATACCCCTCGGAGGCCAGCAGCGGCGCGGTGAGCATGTGCACCTGGTCCTGTTCCACCATCTTGCGCGCCTTCGTCAGGGCGTTGGCCGGCACGCCGCCCGCGTCCTCGACAATCAACTGCACCTGGCGGCCGGCCATCACCGATCCCCGCTCGGCCAGGTAGAGCTGGAATCCGTCCAGCATATCCCGGCCGCTCTGCGCCACGGTGCCCGTGATGTCCGCGAGGAACCCGATGCGGATTGGGGCCGCGGGCGTGGTCTGCGCATACACGAGCGGACGCAAACGCTCCAGGCCCGCCGCGGCCGCCACGCCCACGCCCGCCACCCCGCCTTTGAGGAGCGCCCTGCGCGCGATGCGTGCCGCCATCTCCCTCACCTCCCGTTGTCGTCGTTCATGTGGATCAGGACCCGGTGACGCCGTTCGACCCCGCGGTGGGCGCGCCCACGCCGCGCCCCGGCGGCGGCGCCCCGAGGCGCCGGACCAGGGCCTGGCCGGCGCCGGCGATGCCCGCGGGCGCGTAGATCACCGCGAGGACCAGAATCGCGCCCAGGACGGTCAGCCACCGCTGCGTGATCCCGCTGAGGAGGTTCTGGAGAAAGACGAGCAGCGCGGAGCCGACCACGGACCCGAACAGCGTCCCCGTCCCGCCGAGGATGACCATGAGCAGCGCGTTGGCGGACGCGACCAGCGACACGTCGGTCGGGCTCACAAACCCGTTGTAAAATGCGTACACCGTGCCGCCGACGCCGCAGAACGCCCCCGCGATCACGAACACGAGGTACTTGTGGAGCCAGACGTCGTAGCCGAGGACGCGCATGCGCGACTCGCTCTCGCGGATCCCCCGCAGCGCGAGTCCGAACGGGGACACGGTCAAGAGGTACATCGCCCCGGCGGCCGCGGCGGTCACGGCCAGCGCAAAATAATAGTAGGCGTGGATCTGCCCCAGGTGGATCCCCCACCCCAGGGCCGGCCGGGGGATCCCCCGGAGACCGTTGTCTCCCCCGGTCACCGAGACCCAGCGGTACGCCAGCCCCCAGATGATCTGTCCGAGGGCCAGGGTGATGATGAGGAAGTACGCGCCCGCGGCCCGGATGGCCAGGAGGCCGAACAGCGCCGCCGTGACAACGGCCGCCACCACGGCCAGGGCCGCGGTGGGCCAGAACCCCAGCCCGAACCGCGTCGACAACACCCCGACGGTGTACCCGGCGACGCCGAAGTACGCGGCGTGCCCGAGGGAAGACAGCCCGGTGTACCCCACGAGCAGGTCGAGGCTCATCGCCATGATGCCGTAGACGAAGGTCAAGGTCAGCAGGTGCAGGTAATACGACGACGCCGCGAGGGGGACGAGGGCGAGGGCCGCGATGGCCGCCGCCGCGGGCCACCCCTGGAGCCGGGGGCGCGGTCTGGGCATCGCCGGTCATGGCCTCCCGAAGAGGCCGGTCGGCCGGATCGCCAGGATCATGGCCATCGGCGCGAACAGGGTGAAGTAGGACAATTCCGGGAACAGGGCCTTCCCGAAGTTGTCCAGCAGCCCCACGAGCAGGCTGCCGGCGAGCGCCCCCTTGAGGCTC
>VBAN01000410.1 GCA_005882445.1 Candidatus Segetimicrobium genomatis
GAAACGGAGGGAACTCGATCGCCTCGAGGCGGTCCCGCGGGTGGCCGACCGTGGGAAGCGCCAGGTGCGAGTCCTGCGCTGTGTCCCCGTGCCCGGGGAAGTGCTTGGCGGTCGCCAGCACGCCGCCGGCCTGCATCGCTGTAATGGCCCGGGTCCCCAACCGCGCGATGAGCGCCGGATCCTCCCCATACGAGCGCACGCCGATCACCGGGTTCGCGGGGTTGCTGTTCACATCGAGGTCGGGGGCGAAGTTGAAGTGGATCCCCACGGCGCGCAGTTCGCAGGCCGTGACCTCCGCGGCGGCCGCGACGAGATCGTCGCTGCCCGCCGCGCCGAAGGCCATGGCGCTGGGGAAGTGCGTCCCGCGGAGGCGCACCACCGGGCCGCCTTCCTGGTCGACGGCCACGAGGAGGGGAGGCCGCCGGACCGCGGCGGCATGGCGCTGCAGCGCGTTGGTGAGCGAGGCCACCTGCCCGGGATCCTGGATGTTCTTGTCGAACAGGACGATGCCGCCCACCCCGCCGTCGGCGATCAGACGCGTGATCTCGTCGGACGGACTGGGCCCCCCAAAATCGACCATGAAGAGCTGGCCGATGAGATCCCGATCTTCTCCCTGCGCAGGCATTAGAGAATCCTCTCCCCGTGCCGGTACTGCCGCAGCGGCACGAATCCGAGCCGCCCGTAGAACCCGAGCAGGTTCGTCCAATCGATGATCATCTCGTCGACCCCGAGGGTTTGGAGGTGCCGGACGGCGGCGTCGAGCAGCGCCAGCCCCAACCCGCGCCCGCGGAACGCCGGGGCCAGACCCATCGGACCGAGTCCTCCGCACCTCCCCACCGCGGGCGACCAGGCGATGCTCGGCCCGATCCACCGCGAGCCGGGGTGAAACAGGTGGGCGAACCCGCGCACGGCCCCTTCCCGGACGACCCCCATGACGTCGCCCACCGGACCGCGCTCGGCGAGAAAGCGGCCCATCGTGTACCGCCAGCGGCCGGGAAACGTCTCGTCCATGAAATCCAAGAGCCGGCCTTCCTCGCCCGGACGGAGCGGCCGGATCTCGACCTCTGGATGCCCGGCCCGCGCCGCGGCGACCATCGCAGGAGTCGTGTAGTCTTTGATGGACCGGTGAAGATCGTACGCGTCACCGCGCACCTGGTATCCCGCACCCGCAAAGAACGCCAGCGCCTCGTCCCGCAGCGGGATCCCTGGAAAGAAATGCCCGGGATCCCCGCCGAGCACGACGCGGCGGCGGCCAAGCCCCGCGAGGTACGCCTCGGCCTGGGCCAAGAGCCGCGTGCCGAGCCCGCGGCGCCGGAAGGCGGGGTGGACCACCAGCGCGCTCACCCACCCCCGATCGGGAAGGGTCCCGTCGGCGCCGATGGGCTCGCGCGCAACCTTCGCGAGGCACATCCCCACCGCGGGGCCGCGCTTCGGCCCCCGGGCCACCCAGCAGCCGCCGGGATCGAAGTGGGGGTCCATCACGGTGTTCTGCGTGAACAGCGATTCGCGGAGCGGGAACGTCTCTCCCAACGCCGCGTTCCAGACGGCGACCACCTCGGGCACCGCCTCGGGGCCAAACGTCACCACCTCGGCGCTCGGCGCCTCGCGGGCGGAACTCACGTGACCTCCACGTCGATGCCCGCCTCGAAGAGCCGGTCCCACGGAAACGCCACCCGGGTCACCTGGATCCGGCGGCCGAAACAGCGCGCCAGCGGTGGAACATAGTCTCGCTCGAGCCAGGCGCGGGCGGCCTCAGCGCACGGACCCAGGGCCGGCCCTAGCCTCTCGGGCGCGGCGCCGGGATACCGGGGCAGGATCTCGGCGGCCAGCTGCTGGCGCACCCCGGCCTGATACCCCCAGTCGTCGAGGAACCGGCCGATCGTGAACGCCTGGCCCGCCGGCCCGGCCGGCAGGAGTGCTTGCGCGAGCGCCATCCCCAGCGTGTTGCTCGCGGTGTTCCATCCGCCGTAGGCGGCCATCCTGGATGCCCCGGGCAGATCGAGCAGCCGCCCCACGAAGGTCCGGTCCGCGCCGTTGCTGTAGCGGACGTCCGCGATGCCCAGCGGAGGCCCGGCGTCGACGGCAGCCTG
>VBAN01000084.1 GCA_005882445.1 Candidatus Segetimicrobium genomatis
GTCAGCGTATAGCGCCCGCCATAGAGGACCCGGGCCAGGATGTCGCGTCCAAGGTCATCGGTCCCGAAGGGGTGATGGAGCGACGGCGGCCGCAGCGCCTCCACGAGATGCTGCTCGTCGAGCCCGTAGCGCGTCAGGACCGGGGCGCCGATGGCCGCGAACGCCCAGGCGCCGACCACCAGGCCGCCGAGGACGGCCGCCGGGCCGCGGCGCCACACCGCGGGCCTGCGGCGCCGGCCCGCCGGAGCGCGCCTGGCCAAACCCGCGTCAACGTGCACGCGCACTCCCTTCGGCGGCGACGTCCTTCACCGGTAGCGGACCCGGGGATTCGCCCAGACGACCAGCACGTCGACACACAGATCCACGGCGACGTAGACGGCGCCGACGACCAGCGCGACGCCCATGACGGCGGGGAAGTCCATGCTCCCCGCCGACGTAAATGCATAGCGCCCAATCCCGGGCCATGAGTAGATCGTTTCCGCCATCACCGTCCCCGACATCACCTGAGCGTACAGCGTGCCCCCGATGGTGATCACGGGAATCAGCGAATTGCGCAGGGCGTGGCGAACGATCACGGCCCATGGCGTCAGGCCTTTCGCGGACGCGGTCCGCACGTAATCCTCGGCCAGGGCTTCAATCATGCTGGCCCTGGTGATTCTCGTCACGTACCCCAGGCACACCGTCGCGATGACGATGGCCGGGAGCACGAGGTGCCGCAGCGCGTCGACGAGCACGTCGACCTGGCCGCGCAGCAGGCTGTCCACCAGGTACATGCCGGTGATCGGCTCGGGAGGGACGATGCCCGCGGACAAACGCCCCGGCGGGGGAGCCCATCCCAGCTGGAAGTAGACGAGCGCGAGCAGGAGAATCGCAAACCAGAACGTTGGGATCGCCACCCCGACCGCCGACAGCCCGCGGGCGAAGATGTCGACCTTGGAATCGCGCAGGACGGCGGCGAGAACGCCCAGGACGACGCCGGCGGCAACCGCCCCGGCCATGGCGACCGTCGCCAGTTCCATCGTCGCCGGCAGGGAGAGGGCGAGCTCGGCCAGCACCGGCCGATGGGTGGCGATGGACGTCCCGAGGTTACCGTGGAGCAGATTTCCCCCGTAGACCAGGTACTGCGTCAGCAGCGGCCGGTCGAGCCCCCATCGGTGCTTGAAGGCCGCGACGAGCTCGGGACTGCGGACCGCCTGGTCTCCGAGGTTGACCAGCACCATGTCGGCGGGGAGCAGATGGGACACGAAGAACGTCACAATCGTCAGGCCGACAAGCGTCGGAACGGCCAGCAGGGCGCGCCGGAAGATGAAGCGTCCCATCATCGAGGGCGGGCGCAGGCGACGGCGGCCGACCCCGCCTCACACCCTCCTACTTGCGGCGGAGCGCGTCGATCTCCAGCGAGTAGAGCGAGTGATACCTGACGTTCGCGAGATCGTCGCGGGCGGCGATCACGTTGGCCGGCTGGACCAGGAAGATATATGGAGCATCAGGCGCGGCCAATAGTCGGTTGTATTGCTCGTACAGCCCTTCCCGCCGCTGCGTATTCGCCGTGGCCTTGGCCTCCGTCACAACCTTGAGCGCCTCCGGGCTCTGCCAGTGGAAGCGCCGGTTGATGAGCCCGTTGACGAGGATCGTCCAGTTGTCGGGATCCAGGAAGTCCGGGAACCAATACGCGAGGATGGTTTGAGGCTTGCCCGCGCGGAAGTAGGGGAGAAACACCGACTCCTGCACCGGCTGAAGCTGGAGGTCGATCCCGATCTGCGACAGGTCGGCGCGGAGCTTCTGCGCCAGCCGGTCGACCGGCAGCGTCGCGTAATAGGCTCCGGAGGGCCAGGTAAAGGCCACGCTGGCCCGCGTCACCCCTGCCTCCTTCATGAGGGCCGCGCCCCTGGCCGGGTCGTGGGGGTAGAGGAGCGCCTTGTTCAGCGACCCGGGGAACCCCAGCATGCCGGGCATCATGATCCCGCCGATCCGAAGGCCGTGCCCGCGCATGATCTCGGAGACAATGCCGTCGTAATCGACCGCATACTTCGCGGCCGCCCGGACCTTTGGGTTGTTCCAGGGCGGGACGCCGGTGTTCAATCCGATGTACACGGTGAACGCCGACGGCCCCTCGACCAGATCGATCCGCGAGGCTCCTGTCAGATCCGCCGCCTGATCCACGCCGAGATCGAGAGCGACATCCACGTCCCCCCGCCGCAGCAGGAGACCCCGGGTGCCGGCATCCTTGACATGCCGGACAATCACTTGGCGGAAGAACGGTTTGGGCCCAAAGTACTGATCATTCCGCTGATAGACGATCTCGCTCTCGCGGGTGAATCGCCCCAGCGTATAGGGACCGGATCCCGCGGAGCGCGCAAAGAACCACGATTCGGCCTTATCCAGGGTGTCGGCGCCGACCGTGTCGACCCCGCCCTGCTCGCGGATAGTCTTGCTGTCGAGGATCGAGAACCCCTGCGCAGCCAGCGCCGCGAGGAATGTGGCGTCGGGCCCGCTGAGGGTCACCCGGACGGTAGCCGGATCGACCGCTTCGACCGATTGGATGGGATCGGCAAGGAACCCGCCGGGACCCTTCGAATATTTCATGCGCAGGAGCGAGAAGCGGACGTCCTCTGACGTGACCGGCTTCCCGCCGGCGAAGGCCGCGCCCTTGCGAAGAGTGAATGTGTAGGTTTTGGCATCCGGGCTAACCGTCCACGACTCCGCCAGATCCGGGAGAATCTTGCCGTAGTCCGGCGCCTCTTGTCTGACCAGCCGGCTGTACAGGGGGTAGAGGAGAAAGGCGCTGCTGACCTCATAGGCCTTCGCGGGATCCGGCGACCGAATATCGGACGCCCTCGGGCCGGGATCACCGATGCCGGACAGGGCAACAGCCAGAACGACACCGACCGGCCAGGCTCGCGACGTCCACCCCATCTTAGCAGGCCCCCCTTCGCCCCCCGGATCGTCACCTGCGAGGCAGCGCAATCCGGTAGGGTCTTCGTGTACGTGACACCAAGTCCTGTCGGCATGTTAGAGAGCAACCGGAGTTGGGAAAAACCCTAGGCAAGGGCGTCTTCAAGAAACGGCACGTGTTTGTAACCCTGCGACCATTGCGAACTGTCTCGGCCCACATACCTCGTCTTTCATAAGGTCGCGGCCCGTCCACCATTCGTCTCGGACGCGCGCCCACAGGCTTTAGACACCCACCGGTGCCGCCGTTGCGGCATTGCCGTGGGAGAGGTATTCAGGCGAAGCGCAACACATCCAGACGCCGTCGGAGGGTGCCGGCTCATGCCGAGTTCGAGTCTCCTGAGGATCCCGGAATGGATACTGGAAGACCTCGAGACACTGGAGCGGCGGCATCCCTTCACCCCGATCCTGGCTCGATTTGCGAAGAAATATCGCCGATTGATCGATTCCCGGATCTGGGGTGAGGAGCATCAAGAAAACCTGCTCAGGCGAACCCTGCGCGCACTGCTCAACTCCGATCCGCGCTTTACCGCCACCTACAATCCGCTCGCCCTCCTCGGCTTCTTCGAGCAGACGCAGAATCACGGCCGGGATCATTACTTTCACTCGTTTACCAATTTCCTCTTGGGCAGCGTCGTCATCGACCGGTGCGCCGGCGTCTTCGACCGGTTTCGAGCGACCTGCTTCCCCAGCGCCGCCGGATGGTCGACCGAGTATGTCTGGCTCCTCACCGTGTTCTTCCACGACGTGGGCTACCCCGTCCAAAAGTACGAGCAGATCCACGAAATGGTCTTTGGCGTCTCCCCGATCGAC
>VBAN01000083.1:0-1332 GCA_005882445.1 Candidatus Segetimicrobium genomatis
TCCTCAACTATGTGGCGCCCACGTGGGTCTACTACTACGGGCGCAACGATCTCTCGGTCATCGCGCACGCCATCCCCGTCGCCGCCACCGCGCTCTTCACATCGCTCCTCTGCACCAACAACCGGCGCTCGGTCCTCCTGCTCGAGGCGAGCCGGCGGGAACTGGAGCTCGGGATGGCGGATCGCAGGGCGGCGGAGTTGAGAGCCGAGACGGCAAGCCGGGCGAAGAGCGAATTTCTCTCGCGGATGAGCCACGAGCTGCGCACCCCGCTGAACGCCATCCTGGGCTTCGCCCAGGTACTGGAGATGGATTCCCTGAGCCCCGAGCAAGGCGAGAGCGTCGGATATATCGTGAAGGGGGGACGCCACCTCCTCAGGTTGATCGACGAGGTGCTGGACATCGCGCGCATCGAGGCGGGCCGCCTGGCCATCTCCCCTGAGCCGGTTCCGGTGCGGGAAATCGTGGGAGAAGCCCTCGACCTGGTGAAACCGCTCGCCGCCGAGCGGCACATCAGGCTCCTCGGCGATGGAGTGTCCGCTGCCTCCGAGCAGTACGTCCTGGCCGATGCGCAGCGGGTCAAGCAGGTGCTGTTGAACCTTCTCTCCAATGCGATCAAGTACAACCGCGAGGGGGGGACGGTCACGCTTTCGTACTCGGCCCCTGCGCCGGGCAGGCTGCGGTTCAAGGTGAACGACACCGGCCGGGGCATCCCCCCCGACGGACTGGAACGGCTGTTTGCGCCCTTCGAGCGCCTGGGGGCCGAGCAAACAGGAATCGAGGGGACGGGGCTCGGCCTTGCCCTTTCCAAGCGACTGGTGGAAGCGATGGGAGGCATGCTCGGCGCGGAGAGCACCCTGGGCCAGGGCAGTACGTTTTGGATGGAACTCGCCGTGGCGGAGAGCCCGGTGAAGCAGCTGGCTCGGGACGACCCGGGGGTGCCGGCCCCGCCCCGCGGTAACCGGTCCTCCCAAGCGGGCATTGTGCTCTACGTCGAGGACAACCTGTCCAACGTCCAGCTCATCAAACGTCTTCTGGTCCATCGCCCAGAGGTGAGGCTCCTCCCGATCATGCAGGGGCAGCTCGCGCTCGACCTGGCCAGCCAGCACAATCCAGACTTGATCCTGCTGGACCTCCAGCTCCCTGATATTCCGGGGGACGAAGTGCTGCGGCGCCTGCAGGAAACGCCGGAGACCCGCCACATCCCGGTGATCGTGATCAGCGCCGACGCGACCCCCGGACAAATTGAGCGGCTGCGTTTGGCCGGCGCGTGGCAGTATCTCACGAAGCCCCTCGACGTGAAGAAATTCCTCTCCCTCCTCGACGAGGCGCTGA
>VBAN01000083.1:1432-4007 GCA_005882445.1 Candidatus Segetimicrobium genomatis
CCACGATCAGAACATCCGGCGGAAGCTCCCGGATCGCTTTGAAGAGCACGCGCTCGCCCATCGCCAGGGACACGTCGTAGTGCTCCGCCTCGTAGCCGAAGGACCCCGCCATCCCGCAGCAGCCGGAATCGACCTCCTGGACGGTGGCCCCGGGCAACCACCGCAGGGCGGCGAGCGACGGCTGCGTCCCCACCATGGCCTTCTGGTGGCAGTGCCCGTGGAGCAGCACCCGCCGCTCGTGGCGGCCAAACGGCAGGCGGATGCCCCCCTCGTGGAGGTGCACCAGGAACTCCTCGATCATGAACGTCTGGCGCGCAACCCGATCGGCCGCCGCGCCCGGCGCGAGATCGGGGTACTCGTCGGTGAGCGTGACGGTGCACGACGGCTCCAGGCCGACGAGCGGAAGCCCCTCGCGCGCAAAGGCGTCGAGGCGCTGCGTGTTCGCCCGCGCGAGGGTCTGGGCGTCCCGCAGCATCCCGTTGCTGATCATCGGCCGGCCGCAGCACCGGGCGGGGGCCAGCTCCACCTCGCATCCCGCCGCTTCCAGCAGGCGCACCGCCGCCCGGCCGATCGCCGGATAGTAGTACTCGGTGAACGTGTCGACGAACAGCCCGACCCGGCCGCCGCCCGGCATGCGGTCCGATCCGCGCCCGTGAGCGGCCCCGGCCGGGGCCGCGCGCTTGGCGGGGGCGGGGCGGCTCCGGAACCAGTGGCTGAACCGCTGCCGGCTGAAGGACGGGAGGCGCCTGCGGGCATGAATGCCGACGAGCCGGTGCAGCAGCCGGAGCGGCAGCCCGTGGGCGGCGTAATACCGGGCCAGGAACTCGTGCTTGAGCTTCGCCATGTCGACGTTGCTCGGGCACTCCGCCTTGCAGGCTTTGCAGCCGATGCAAAGATCCATGACCTCGTAGAGGCCGCGCCCGGCCAGCGCGTCCGCGGGGAGGCGGCCGGAGATGGCCTCACGGAGCGCGTTGGCGCGCCCCCGGGTGGAATGTTCCTCCTCCATGGTCACCATATAGGAAGGACACATGGTGCCGCCCCGCGGCTTCCGGCAGGCCCCTACCCCGCTGCACAACTCCACGGCGTTCACGAATCCGCCGTCGCGGCTGAAGTCCTGGATCGTCGGGATCGACGCCGCCCGATAGGCCGGGCCGTACCGCAGCGACTCGGTCATCGGCGGCGCGTCGACCACCTTCCCCGGGTTCATCCGCCAGTCGGGATCGAACGCGGCCTTGACCTCGCGGAACGCCTGATACAACTGCGGGCCAAACAGCCTGGCGTTGAAGTGGCTGCGGGACAGTCCGTCCCCATGCTCGCCGCTCATCGCGCCCCCGAACTCCTGAACGAGGGCGCAGATCTCCTCGGCGATCTGCCGCATCGTGTCGACATCCTTCGCGTCGTGGAGGTCGAGGATGGGGCGCGTATGCAGGAGCCCCACGCTGGCATGCCCGTAGAACGAAGCCCGGGTGCCGTGGCGCTCGACGATGGCCCGAAACCGCCGGACGTATTCGGCCACGCGGTCGGGGGACACCGCCGTGTCTTCGACGAACGCCACCGGCTTGCGGGCGGTCTTCATCCCGAGCAGCAGTCCCACCCCGGCCTCCCGGATCTGCCAGAATTTCGCCTGGGCCGCCGGCTCGGTCAGCCGGAGGATCGTGCCCCCAAACCCGCGCCGCCGCATCCGGGCTTCCAAGGTGTCGAGCCGCGACACGAGCCCCTGCGGGGTCTCCGCCGCGTACTCGACGGCGATCAGCGACTCCGGGTGGCCCTCGACGAACGTCATCTGCTTGGAGTACTCCCGCATCTGCCGGGCCATCTCCAGGACGATCTTGTCCACGACCTCCACGGCGGTGGGGCCGGTCTCGAGGATCTCGGGCGTGACCTCCAGCGACCGGATAAGGTCGTCGAAGTGCAGCACCGCCACGGCGGTCGCGGGCAGGCGCGGAACGATCCGGACCGTGGCCTCGGTCACCGTGGCGAGGGTCCCTTCCGACCCCACGATCAACTTGGCGAGGTTCCAGGGGCCGCCCTGCGGAAACGCGTCCAGATTGTAGCCCCCCACCCGCCGCTGGATCTTGGGGTACCGCCGCGCCACTTCATCCCGGTTGCGCTCGACGATCTCAGGAATGCGCTGGTACAAGATCCCCTCTCGACCGTCCCGGCGCGCCCGCGCGGCCACCTCCTCTGCATCGAGCGGGCCGAGCGTCACGAGCTCGCCCCCGGGGAGGAACCCCTGGACCGAGACCACATTGTCCACGGTCTTTCCGAAGATGATCGAGCGCGAACCGGAGGAGTTGTTCCCGATCATCCCGCCGATCGTCGCCCGGTTCCCGGTCGACGTTTCCGGGCCAAAGATCATCCCGCTCGGCGCGAGGGCCGCCGCCAGCTCGTTGCGCACGAGCCCCGGCTGGACGCGGGCCCACCCGGCCTCCCGGTTCACCTCCAGCAGGCGATTCATGTACTTGGAGAAATCCAGCACCACGGCGTGCCCGACGGCCTGGCCGGCCAGGCTGGTGCCGCCCCCCCGCGGCAGGACCGGCACGCGCGCCCGGCGCGTCACGTCGAGCACCGCCTG
>VBAN01000411.1 GCA_005882445.1 Candidatus Segetimicrobium genomatis
GAACGCGAGCACCATGAAAGGATCTCCGATCAAGAACTCTTTCGTGCGCGGGCGCGCGATCACGAGATGCGACAGGAGGACCCGGGTCCGGAGCTCGAGCGGCCCGAGCAGGGGCAGCCCGGTGTTTCCGGTCCGTCCGAGCGCGAACACGACCGCGACCCCGACGAGGATCACGGCGATGCCGTACTCGAGCAGCAACGGCTGCCGCCCCCACGACCGGAGGCGCGCCCAGAGGGTGCCGACCGGAGCCTCTGCCGCCACGAGCAGCAGACCGAGCACGATGATCGGCAGAACGTGAACCAGTTTGACCCCGAGAAACTGCCGGATCTCCAGCATGAATGCCCACTGACTGAGCAGGGCCGCCACCATCAGGCCGCCGAGCGCGGTCACCCCCGAGAGGGCCCACAGGCGTCCGATGCTCGCCGCCGCCAGCCAGACGCCTCCCCGGTGGCCGCCCGAACCTGCCGGATGCACCCCCGGCCGGCCCGCGGCGCTCCCCCCGGCCCGGCCGGGGCCGGTCTCCACCAGGAACCCCATCAGCGACAGTGTGGGAAATGCCAGGGCGGCGAGGAAGGCCAGGAGCTGGCTCCACAGCGTGAGCCGGTGCAGCGCGAGGGCAACCAAGGTGAGCACGACCCCACCCCCCACTCCGGCGTACAGGGGGCCGGGGGCGATCGGGCGGGAGGGAGACCTGGCGGCGATCGGGCGGGCGAGGGTCCGCATCACCTCGGCACCCGCGATCGCCAACGCGGCCAGGGTCCCGAGGGCCATCAGCAGGAACCAGAGCGGATGGATCGTGACGTCCGGCAGAGGCACCGCCTTCCCCATCCGGTATCCCGCCTGCTGCAGATCGCCCGCGATGGAGGCCACGTAGTCGAGGTTGGCCTGGACCTCGTCCACGCCGGCCGGCGTGGTCAGGAACGGTCGCACATAGAGGATGCGGACGTTGCGCTCCCGCGCCGCGAGCACGTACTTGTCCCGGGCATCATCCGGATTCAGGGTGGCGAGCTCCTCAGGCGTCAGGCTGAACACCCGCAACACGGCGGGCTTCACGCGCAGGGCGAGTTCCGGTTCCCCCCGCTGCCGCCGTCGCGCGGTGAAGCTCTCGATCTGCCCGAACGCGAACCCGGCGCTCTTCATTTGCTCGGCGACGTCGGGGATGAGCCGGTCGTACCCCAGCACCTGGGGGCCATCGAAGATCAAGGTGAGCCGATCTTCCCCTAAGCTGCGAAGTCCGGTAAAGAACGCCTCCAGCCCGCCCGGCGCGACCTCGCGAAAGTTCCGCATGCGGGCCTCGATCGCCAGACGCTGCGCGCGGATCTGGGCGGCGTCCTCCGGCAGCAGCCCCAGCGGCGCCTCCTCGATCTCCTGCCCGCGCCCCGCGATCTCGAGCACCGGCCCGCTCCCGGTGAGGAGCTTGGTTCGCCCCTGGCCGGTATGCGGCAGCAGCTGCACCGCGAGACCGGCCCGAACACGCTCCAGCGCCGGAAGCGCGCCCACCACATACGTGTTGCCCGGGCTGATCTGCCCGGTCCGGAGCAGGTCGCCCAGCGGCCCGGCCACCGATCCCGTGCGGGCGGCGTTGATGACATCGGCCCCGGTCATGACGGTGAGCCGTCCTGAGTCCGCGAGGCGCTTGAGCGAGACGGCGTACAGCGTGACGCTCCGGGCCCCCGCCCGGTACAGCGAATCGTAGAGGCCGTCGCGGCCGACGCCGGTGCGCCGGGCGAGGGTCATCCAGTCGTCCCCGTCCACCGAAATCTCGACGGTGCGGTTGGCCTGCTCGATGTGGTAGCGGTGGACCAGCACCACCAGCGCGGCCACGAGTCCCGCCACGACGCAGCCGGCGAGCACGGGATACCGGGAGCCGAACCGCCGCAGGATCACCGGCCCCCGTCCCCCGCCGCGCCGCTAGACCGGCCCTGTCCCGGCATCAAGCACGAGCCTCCCATTCTCCATCCGCAGCCCTGTGACCCGGAACCCGAACGGCAGCGGTGGAACCTCGAGCGCGGACCGGATCGTAATGGCTTCTCCGTTCACGCTCCCCGGCAGGCTTCCCCCGGCGACCACCACGGAATCGAGGATGAGATCCACGGCCGTGTCCCCGTTCAGCACGAGCCGCCCGAGGCCTTCGGCGGGGAGCTCCGCGCCGAGCGCCCGGATCGCTCCCCGGACCCACACCCGCCCGGGCTGCAGCACGACGGAGTCGACGCGGATGGCCGGCGAGCGCGCGAGGGCGCGCGTCAGGTCCTCCTGGGTCACCGTCGCGCGCGCGCTTCCGCTCCGCAACGACCGGATCACGAGGGTCCGGTGAACGTAGAGCGCCTGGGGGTCGAACCGCAGCGTGTCGAACGAGGCATCGAAGCGTTCCATCCCGAGCGTCCCCATCTGGACGTTGTGCGCCGCCACGGTCACCATCGCCGCGCGGCCCCACCACAGCGCGATCGGAGGCGACGCCTGGAGGTCCACCTCGACGCTGCTCCCGGGGAGCTGGGAGCGCAAATACCCCTTCAACGCGGCGCCCGCGACGGCGGGGGTCCCCAGATTGGCGCCCACGGCAACGGCGAGCGCCCCAACCGCGAGCAGCCACACCTTCCTCCGCGGGGGAACGGCCGTCACGCTCACGACCTCGCCGCGGGCCCCGGACCCCGCGTCTCGGCCGCGCGTTGGGCGCCGGCGTCGCTCGGCTGCCCTGAGCGCAGCCACGCGTCGATGAACGGATCGAGGCCGCCGTCGAGCACCGCCTGGATGTTCCCGGTCTCCAGGCCCGTCCGGTGGTCTTTGACCAGCGTATACGGGTGGAGGACGTACGATCGGATCTGATTGCCCCAGGCGGCGTCGCGGTGTTCCCCGCGCAGGACGGAGAGCTTCTGTTTCTGCTCCTCGTGCTGCAGTTCGTAGAGCCTCGCCTGGAGCAATTTCATCGCGGTGAACTTGTTGGCGTGTTGAGAGCGCTCGTTCTGACACTGCACGACGATCCCGGTGGGCACGTGAGTAATGCGCACCGCCGTTTCCACCTTGTTCACGTTCTGGCCGCCGGCGCCGCCGGAACGGTAGGTATCGATCCGCAGATCGTCCTCCTTGATCTGGACCTCGGCCGCCTCGACCTCCGGAATCACATCCACGAGCGCAAACGAGGTGTGCCGCCGGTGCGCGGCGTCAAATGGCGAGAGCCGCACCAGCCGGTGCACGCCGCGCTCGCCCCGGAGGTACCCGTAGGCGTTCGGCCCCGACACAATCACCGTGACGCTCTTCGTCCCGGCCTCTTCCCCAGGCGAGAGGTCAACGACCTCGGTCCGGTAGCCGTGGGCCTCCGCCCACCTCAGGAACATGCGCAGCAGCATATCGACCCAGTCCTGGGATTCGGTGCCGCCCGCGCCGGCGTGGATCGAGAGGATGGCATTGGCGGCGTCGTGCTCCCCGCCGAGGAGCGCGCCCAGTTCGAGCCGGTCCAGGGTGCCGCCGAGGGCGCGGACCTCCTGCTCGATGTCGGCGAGGGCGCGGTCGCCTTCTCCCGCGGCCAGTTCAGTGAGTTCCTGCAGGTCGGCCACCTCCTGACGGAGGCGGCTCAGCTCATCGATCCGCGAGCGGAGCGCCGCGACCTCCCTGGACGTCCGGCGGGCGGCGTCCTGACGCTCCCAAAAGGCCGGCTGCTGCATCTGCCGCTCGAGGTCGGCGAGACGGACCTGCTGGCGCGGAAGGTCAAAGGTGCCTCCCGATGCTCTCCACGCGCTCTCGGTACTCACCGAGGGTGCGCCGGAGTTCCTCAACCGTCACCGATGGCCCTCCCATCTACAACCATATGCGCTCCAAGGATAAGATGCCCGGGATGCCGGTGAAACTGGACGCCCGCCGAGCGCCGGCCGGCTGCCCGCCGCCCGGGCCGCGGCGACCGCGGCCAGCGCCATTATAGCATTCACCAGGGCGAAAACAAAAAACCGAGGAGGATGGTCCCCGCTCCATGGGTCACCGCCAGCGCGGGGATCTGCGCCCACCGCGCGCGAATCGCCCCGAAGATCACACCGCCGTACAACCCCCACGCCATCGCCTCGGGACCGCGCAGGGATGCCGCGGCCATCCCGAGGAACGCCGGCCAGAGGACCGCCGCCACCCTGCCCCGCCAGGCCGCCGCGGCGGCGAAGACCAGGCCCCGGAGCCACCATTCGAATGCCAGACCCACCGCCAGCGCCCGCACACCGGCCGCCGCCCACCGGATCCCGTGCGGCCCCTGGAACACCGGCGTCAGCAGGGGCGGGGCCGGGCCGTGCGCGGCGAACGCGTGCCGCGCGATCAGGGTGAGTGCTGCGACCGCGGCCAGCCCCACGGCCGCGGCGGGGAGAAACCCCCGCAGCCGGAACCCGAGGTCGCGGGCCGGACGCCCGATGCTGAGGACCGCGGTCACCGCGAGCAGCGCCAGGATCGACGCCGGGAGGACCACTGGGGTAGCCCCGGCCGGCGCCGGACCGCGCAGCCACTCGGCCCCCGCGAGGCCGAGGAACGGTAGGCCCGACTGGGCGAGGAGGCGTGGAAACGCGCCGGTCCCCGCCTCCTCGGCGAGGAATCCGAGCGACCGCGGCAACAGGAGCGCCGCGGTCGCGAGCACGGCGGCCCAGCCAAAGACATCGCCGTAGCGTGCGTAGGGAGTGAGCCCGGAGAGCGGCGCCACCCGCGCCGTGAGGATCCCGCGCGTTC
>VBAN01000413.1 GCA_005882445.1 Candidatus Segetimicrobium genomatis
GGCTGTTTATCCGGGACAACCGGCAGACCTATGACATCGATCTGGAGCAGGTCTGTCAGTCCCTCGACGTGGGGCCGCGGGTTCCGCTGATGCGCCGGGGGGTCGTGATCCGCACCCTCGACCTCATCTGGTGCCGCCGGTTTTCGGGGCGTCCCGCGCCGCGCCTGGCGCCGTACCGGTGGCACCCGGGCGTGGGAGGCCCCGCGCGGCGGCTCAGCCCCGCCTGAGGCCCCCCCAACCCCTGCTTTCAGTCGCGCTCCCGGTCCACCGCGGGCCGGGACGCGATCGCGAGCGTGCGCTGGGCGCGAAGCACCACCGGCCTGTCGACCATCGCGCCATCGACCACGACGATGCCGGATCCGCCCGCCGCCTCGAATGCCGCCACGATCCTCCGCGCCTGCTCCACCTCCGCCGCCTCCGGCGCGAACGCCGCGTGCACCGGGCCCACCTGGGCCGGATGAATGAGCATCTTGCCGGTGTACCCCAGCGCGCGCGCCGCCCCCGTGTCCGCGCGCAGCCCGTCGGTATCCCGAAAGTCCGCATAGATCCCGTCCACCGCGTCGACGCCGGCCGCGTGCGCGGCCACGCTGACCGCGGCCCGCGGGTAGGCAATCTCGGCGCCCTGCCGCGTCCGCCTCACCCCGAGGTCCGCCGTGTAGTCCTCCGCGCCAAACGCCAGCCCGCACACCCGCGCGTGGCTCGCGGCGATCGCGGCGGCCTGGACCACCCCGCGGGCGCCCTCGACCATCGGGAGGATCCGTGTGCCGCCCCCGGGGAGCCGGTGCTGGAATTCGAGCGCACGGAGGGACGCGTCGAGCATGACGACCTCTTCCGGCGTTTCGCACTTGGGCAGGCAGAGGGCCGCGGTCCCGGGCCGGAAGGCCTCGCGAAGATCTCGCGCCAGGAGCCCGCTGCCCGAGCCGTTGACCCGGAGGAACACGATCGGGGATCCGGGGATCCCCGCTTCCAACGCCCCGGCGACCACCTGACAGGCGCGGGCCTTCTCCTCCGGCGCGACGCCGTCTTCAAGATCGAGGATGAGCGCGTCCGCGCCGTATCGCCCCGCCTTCGCGATCATGTCGGGCCGGTTGCCCGGGACGAAGAGGAGGCTGCGCAGCACCCACGGCCCGCTCGACATGGGCGATGAGACAATCGATCAGGGAGGCGGTGAGGCGGACGGGCCCGATGGCACCAGCGCGGAGTGGTAATGGGCGAATCCGTAGTCGAGCAGCCGGCTGGCGTCCCCCCAGAGGTCGCGGGGATTGAGCAGGACCGCGATCAGCCGCAGGTTGTTGCGGGTCGCCGAGGCGACCAGGGTGTGGCCGGATTGATGCACGTAGCCGGTCTTCACGCCGTCCGCGCCCGGGTACCAGGCGAGGAGCTTGTTATGGTTGATGAGCCACCTCGACCGCCGGCCCGGGACGGAGAACAGCCACCGGCGGGTATGGACGATCTCACGGAAGGTGAAATAGTGCATCGCCGCCCGCGCGATCAGCGCCAGGTCGTAGGCGGTCGAGACGTTGTTTCGATCGTACAAACCGTGCGGGGAGGTGAAGTGCGTCTGCGCGGCCCCCAGCTGCGCCGCCCGCTCGTTCATCAGGGCGGCAAACGCCGGCACCGAGCCACCAATCCCCTCGGCGACGGCGACCGCCACGTCGTTCGCGGACGAGAGCATCATCGCGTAGAGCAGATCGCGGAGCGGGATCCTGGCCCCCGCGGGGAGCCCGAGGACCGACCCGATGCGGAACCGGGCGGCGGCGGGACTGATCTCGATCGGCGTGTCGAGATGCCCCCGTTCCAAGGCCACCAGGGCGGTCATGATTTTCGTTGTGCTGGCGGGCGGCCACACCAGCGACGGGTTCCGGTCAAACAGCACCTGGCCCGACGTGGCGTCCATCAGCACGGCGGCGGTGGCAGTCAGGCGAAACGGCTGGGCCTGGCTCGCCCGCGGGGAGGATGGGCGGACCGGCGCCGCCGATGCCGGCGCCAGGGCCACCAGGAGCGCCAGGAGCCCCCACCCCCAGGACCTCACGTACCGTTCGCCGGCCCTACGGACGAGGCGGGGCAAGCACCGTGGAGAATTCATGCGCACCCATCTGGGGAAGCTGGCTGAGATCCTTGAGCCCGAAGTATCTGAGGAAGCCCTCGGTGGTCCCATACAGGATCGGCCGCCCGGGACCGGGGCGGCGGCCGACCTCGCAGATCAGCCGGCGCTCCTCGAGCTTGACCAGATGGTGCACCGATTGGTCGCCCCGGATCGCGTCGATCTCGGCGCGCGTCACGGGCTGACGGTACGCGACGATGGCGAGCACGTCCAGGGTCGCCCGCGTCAGGGGCTCGAGTTCGCCCACGCGCAGGAGCCGCTGGACGTAGGCCGCGTACTCGGGGCGCGTGCAGAGCTGGTAGCCCTGCGCCACTTCCTGGATCTGGAGCCCCCGCCCCGCGTACTCCACCTGGAGCGCGGCCAGCGTCGCGATCAGCTCGGCCTCGCCGACGTCGAGGACCCTGCGCATCTCCTCGAGCCGCACCGGGCCGCCTCGAGCCAGAAGGAGACATTCGATGACGTTCCGCACATCGGTAGTACCTTCCCCATTCGAGCCCGGGCCAGCGGCCGGATCCGCCCCGGGCTCCCCGGCCCCCGGTGCTGCGGCGTGAGCCAGGAATTCCGGGTACCCCGCGCCCCGCCCCGCCGGATTCGGTGCCCGCACGCGCTCGGTCTCGTCGCTCATGACGCGTCCACCAGCGTCACCCGGATCTCCCCAAACACCTGCGGCTGCCGCACACGGATCCGCCGCTGTTTGATCAGTTCGAGCATCGCCAGGAACGTGATGATGATCTCCAGACGGCTCACCCCCGAAGGGAACAGCGCCTCGAACACCACCCCGCCCTCCTGGCCGAGCGCCGCGATCAAGGCCTCCATCTTCTCCTCGACCGTGAACTCCTCGCCGGCAATCTGCTGCGGCGCCTCACGGGCACGGCGCAGGACCTGCGCGAAGGCGGCAAAGAGATCCTGCAGCGTGATCCCTTCGACCAGCACCTCCCCGTGCGGATCGGGCGCGTCCGCGGCGCGCAGGAACACCTGGCTCTGGATCTCCTCCAGCGCCCGGAGCGCCTGCGCCGCCTCGCGGAACTTGAGGTAGCCGGCCATCTGCGCGTCCAGTCGATCCCGCAGGTCCGAAGGCGTGTCCGCCTCCTCGACCGGCGCATCCGCCGGCGGCGCGTGGGGCACGAGCGTGCGGACCTTGAGGTCGGCGAGCGCGGCCAGATGCACCAGCACCTCGGTCGCGCCGTCGAGATCCAGACCGGTGCGGGCGTCCTCCAGGTAGTCCTCGGCAATGGAGCGGAGCGATACGGCCTTGAGATCCACCTGACCCCGATACGCGAGGCTGACGAGGAGGTCTAGCGGGCCGCTGAATCCTTCAACCTGCACGTGGTAGGCCACGATTCGTCCTCCGGTCGCTGGTTCGGCTCACGAGTGCGTCGGCTGCTGCGTCCGCGGTTCCGTACCACACCTGCGTATTCGTCGCGTCCAGGCCGGTTCCTGCGGGCCGGGCCGCCGCACGGCCCGCCGTCGGACGCCTCCGAGCGCCCTACAGCGTGAACCCCGCGCCGGTAAAGAATCCGTACAGCCATTCCACGGCCGGGGTCATCAGGCGGCCCACGATCCCCGTGTAGAGCAATCCCAGGATCAGCACGGTGCCGTACGGTTGGATCCGCGCGTACGCCCGCGCCTGTTCGCCGGTGAGGAGGCTCTCGAGGATCCGCGATCCGTCCAACGGCGGGATGGGGATGAGGTT
>VBAN01000412.1 GCA_005882445.1 Candidatus Segetimicrobium genomatis
GGGGCCGCCGGCGCCCGACAGATCGCCCACCGCGGTGAGATCATCACCGGCGAGATCATCCAGGCCCAGGGGGCCGCGCACGGGGCCGGGCGCCGCCGCTGCCCCGGGGACCCCCACCATCCGGCCCGAAGGGCCCGCGGCCGGGGGCGCCGCGCCGGACCGGGGAGCCGGGCAGGGCGCGCTCGTGGCGGCCGCTGACGGCTCGCATCCCCCCTCCGGGGGCTCCAAACCGGAGAGGGGACAACTGCAAACAGAGGTTGCGGCAGGACCGCCGGGCCCGCAGGCCGCCGCGCCGGGTGCGCCCCGCCGCCGTCGTCGCCGCCGCCGCCGTTAGGGGATCCGGGGTGGGGGATCCGGCCCTCATCGTCATCGCCGGTCCGACGGCCGTAGGGAAGACGGCGGCTGCGATGGCCCTCGCCGGGCAGATCCCCGCGGAGGTCGTGTGCGCCGACTCGCGCGTCATTTACCGGGGCATGGACATCGGGACGGCCAAGCCCAGCCCCGCCGATCGCAAGCAGGTGGCGCACCACCTCCTGGACATCGCGTACCCCGACCAGGTCGTCACCCTGGCCGAGTTCCAGCGCCTGGCCGGCATGGCCATCGCCGGGATCCGCGGGCGCAACCGCGTTCCCCTGCTGGTCGGAGGGACGGGGCTGTACATCCGCGCGGTCATCGATGGGTTCCAGATCCCGGCGGCCCCGCCCGATTGGCGCCTGCGCGCCACGCTGGAGGCGGAAGAGCGCACCGGCGGCGCGGGCACCCTCCACCGGCGGCTCCTCCAGATCGACCCCGAAGTGGCGAGGCGCATCCATCCCCACAATGTGCGGCGGGTTATTCGGGCGCTCGAGGTGCAGGCAAAGACCGGGGCGTCGATCTCGGTGCTCCGGCGGCCGGCACCCGGGGCAGGAGACGAACGTCCTCTGGCCCAGACGGCTCCCCACGTTCAGGTCGCGCCCCGCGCCCCGGGGCCGGTCCTGATGATCGCGCTGACGGCGGATCGCGCGCGCCTCTATGAGCGCATCCACCGGCGGATCGATCAGCAGCTGGCCGCCGGGCTGGTGGAGGAGGTGCGCGCCCTGCTCGCGGCGGGGTATGCGAAGACGCTTCCCGCGCTGCAGGCGCTGGGGTACAAAGAGATGGTGCCGTACCTGGAGGGCAGCGTGTCCCTCGAAGAGGCCCGGGCGGCGTTCCAGCGCAACACCCGGCGGTACGCCAAGCGGCAGCTGACCTGGTTTCGCGGGGATCCCCGCTACCGCTGGCTGGATGTGGGCGACGATCCCCCAGAGGTGGTCGCCGGGCGAATCCGTGCTATGATCACGGTGTGATGCCGAAGCAGGGGAGGGCCTGATGGAGATCGCTCGCCGGATGCGCAGCATCCCGCCGTATCTGTTTGCCGACCTCGACCGAAAGCGGGCGGCGCTCCGCGCGAAGGGGGTCGATGTCATCAACATCGCCATCGGAGATCCGGACCTCCCGACCCCCCCGCACATCATCGCAGCGCTGACCGAGGCCGCGCGGAACCCCGCGACGCACGTCTACCCGCCCTATGAGGGCACGGCGGAGTTTCGCCAGGCCGTGGCGGGATGGTACGCGAAACGCTTCGGCGTGTCCCTTGACCCCGATCGTGAGGTCCTGGCGCTGATCGGCTCGAAGGAGGGGCTCGCGCACATCCCCTGGGTGTTTGTGAATCCCGGCGATGTGGTGCTCGTCAGCGATCCCGG
>VBAN01000414.1 GCA_005882445.1 Candidatus Segetimicrobium genomatis
GGTCGTTTACAACCGGGAGGAGGAGGGACCCCGCATCCTGGAGTGGTGGGCGCGGATGGTGAAGGCCGGCATCGCCTCCAACCCGGGGCGCTTCCCCGCCGGCAACGCCGCCGCGCAGCGGGCGTTTTCCGCGGGCCAAACGGCGATGATCTTCGAATCGACGGCCACGCTCCGGAGCCTGCTCACCCAATCCGGCGGCAGGTTCGAGGTCGGGACCGGGTACTTCCCGAAACCGCCGCACGCCGCGCAGGGCGGCAGCATCGTCGGCGGCGCCTCGGTGTGGATCCTCCGGAACCGGCCGGCCGCGGAGCAGCAGGCCGCGTGGGAGTTCGTCAAGTTCATCACCGCGCCCCCGCAGCAGGCGGCCTGGTATGTGGGGACCGGCTACTTCCCCATCCGCAAGGACGCGTACCGCGAGCGGGTCGCGCAGGCGACGCTCGCCAGGAACCCGCAGTTCCTGACGGCCATCAGCGAACTGCGCAGCAGCCCGGTCAACCGGGCGACGGAGGGCGGGCTCCTCGGCGTGTTCCCCGAGGCCCGGCAAAAGGTCGAGGAGGCGATCGAGGCCGCGATCCTCGGCCGGAAATCCCCGAAGCAGGCGCTCGACGACGCGGCGAAGGACGTCGACCAGGCGATCGCCGTCTACAATCGCACGATGGGGGTCGCCTGAGCCATCGCACCCATGACCCGATCCACCCCCTCCGCTGAGGGGTCCGGCCCTCTCGTTGCCGCGATCGACCAGGGAACGACCGGGACCCGGTGCATCCTATTCGATGCGGCCGGCCGGCAGCGGGCGAGCGCCTACGAAGAGCACGCCCAACTGACTCCCCACCCCGGGTGGGTCGAGCACGATCCGGAGGAGATCTGGCAGAAGACCGACCGCGTGATTCGCCGCGCGATGGCGCAGGCGGGTCTGACGGCCGGCGCCGCCGGCCGGATCGCGGCCGTGGGGGTGACCAACCAGCGCGAGACGAGCGTCCTCTGGGACCGGCGGACCGGCCGGCCACTCTATCGGGCGATCGTCTGGCAGGATACGCGGACGCGCGACGCCTGCCGGGCGCTGATCGATCGCGGGCTGGAGCCATCCGTTCGCGCGCGCACCGGCCTGCCGGTCGCCACCTACTTCTCGGCGCTCAAGGCGGCGTGGATCCTCGATCACGTCCCCGGGGTCCGGGCGCACGCGGAGCAGGGCGACGTCTGCTTCGGCACGATGGACTCGTGGGTGATCTGGTGGCTGACCGGAGGGCCCGCGGGCGGCGTGCACGTGACCGACGCGACGAATGCCTCGCGCACGCTGCTGATGAACCTCCAGACCCGTGCCTGGGACGATGAGCTGCTGGGCATCTTCCGGATCCCGCGCGCCATCCTCCCCGAGATCCGCCTGAGCAGCGACGAGTACGGCGCCACGGTCCCGGACGGCCCGTTCGGCGCCGCCGTGCCCGTCTGCGCGGACCTGGGCGATCAACAGGCCGCGCTCGTCGGGCAGACCTGCTACCGGCCCGGCGATGCGAAGAACACCTACGGCACCGGCTGCTTCCTGCTCGAGCACACCGGCGACCGGCCGGTGCCGAGCCGGAGCGGGCTGCTGACGACGATCGCGTACGCGCTCCCGCGACAGACGGCGTTCGCCCTCGAAGGGTCGATCGCCGTCGCCGGCGCGGCCGTGCAGTGGCTGCGGGACAATCTGGGCCTGATCGCCACCGCGGCGGAGACCGAGTCCGTGGCCGCCTCGGTGGAAGACGCCGGGGGAATCTACTTCGTCCCCGCGTTCTCCGGCCTCTTTGCGCCTCACTGGGATATGGACGCCCGGGGCGTGATCGTCGGCCTGACCCGCTATGTGACCCGCGCGCACCTCGTCCGCGCCACGCTCGAGGCGATCTGTTACCAGACCCGGGAGGTGCTGGAGGCGATGGAGCGGGACGCCGGCATCCACCTCTCGGCCCTCCGCGTGGACGGCGGCGCGTCGCGCAACGAACTGTTGATGCAGCTCCAGGCCGATATCCTGGGCGTCCCGGTGATCCGTCCGACGGTGAGCGAAACCACCGCGCTCGGGGCCGCGTATGCCGCGGGGCTGTCCGCCGGAGTGTGGGAGTCGCTGGAAAGCCTTCGGGAGCAGTGGCAGGTGGAGCGCACGTTCGAGCCGGCCTGGTCGGCCGACCGGCGCGACGCGGGCTACGCCGGCTGGCGGCGCGCGGTGGAGCGCGCGCGCGGTTGGGCGACGGCGCCGCCAACAGCGTAGCAGGATCCACAGGACGGAGGAGGGGGAGTCGTGCCGCAGCTGGTGAACCCGTTCGCCCGCCCCGGACAATGGTTCCGCGGGGTGTTTCACTGCCATTCTACGAACTCCGACGGCGACCGCTCGGTGGAGTCCGTGATCGCGTGGTACGCCGGGCAGGGATACGATGTCGTCGCCATCACCGATCACAACCAGGTGACGCGGGTTCCCGATACCCGCCGCGATCGCCCGCTGCTCATCCCGGGCACGGAGGTCGATGTCGGGCGCACCCGGCTCGGAGAGCCGTACCACATCCTGGGGATCGGCCTGCGCCAGATGATCGAGCTCCCCCGCGATGTCGCGAAGCGCCACGGTCTGGACGTTCAGGAGGTGATCGAGGCGCTCCGGAAGGCCGCCGCGACCGTGTTCGTGGCCCACCCTTACTGGAGCGGGTTGGTGGTCGAGGATCTCCTTCCGCTCCACGGCGTCGCCGGCATCGAGGTGTTCAACGCCAATACGGAGGTCGACATCGGCAAAGGCTACAGCGGCGTCCACTGGGACGACTGCCTGAGCCGCGGGAAACTGCTGCTGGGGGCGGCGAACGACGACGCGCACTGGCGCCTCCGGGATTACGGCCGGGCCTGGACGATGCTGCGGCTCGAGAGCCTGACGCCCCAGGCCGTCGCGGAAGCCCTGGGCACGGGCGCGTTCTACGCGTCGACCGGGGCGGTGCTGGACAACGTCGCCTTCGACGGCGCGACGGTGGCGGTGCGGATCCCCCCGCCCGGGGCCGCCGAGGTCCGATTCATGTGCGACCGCCGGTGGGGACAGCGGGTGGTCGCCGAGGGGGCACCGCTCGAGCGCGCCACCTACTCGCTGCGCGGGCGAGAGAAGTTCATCCGGATCGAGATCACCACCCCGTCGGGCGAGCAGGCCTGGACGAACCCGCTGTTTCTCGAGCGGTAGCCAAGCCCAGCCGCGCGCCGCCGCCGGCCGTCGCATGGGCCACCACCGCTGAGGTGCCGGCGGAAACATGAGAGATCTTTCATGTTCGACCCTCCTGCCCATTCGACGGCCGGTGTTTCACGGATTGCCGCCCGGATGGGCGCCGCCTATCCTGAAACCGTGGCAAAAAGCCCGGCCGCGCGTATCAAATGCGGCCTGGCCTGAAGGAGGGACATCGTGAACTCCGAGCAGAGACTCCGGATGATCATCGGCATCGTCGCGGTGGCTGCCGTTGGCATCGGGGGTTTCGCCTTTACCCGAACCAGCCCCGCGACAACGCAAGCGCGGGCGGAATACAATCCCGTGATCAGGCCCGCCGACTTTGTCGAGCATGTGGACAACAGGCACTTTCCGCTCACACCGGGGACCACCTTTGTGTCGCGAGGAACGAAGAACGGGGAGACCGACACGATGGTGGTGACGAACGAGACGCGGACGGTCATGGGAGTGAAGACCACCGTCGTCT
>VBAN01000415.1 GCA_005882445.1 Candidatus Segetimicrobium genomatis
CGGCCGCCGGAGCGGGAACCCTGGCCACGGCGTTTCTGGCGACGAACGCCGCGGCCCAGCAGCAGACGAAGAGCCGGTTGTACGACATCATCAGCCGGAAGACGCTGATCGTGGGGACGGGCAACGGGAATCCTCCATGGCACTTTCAGGACGAGCAGGGCAATTACGCCGGGTTCGACATCTCGCTGGCGCGCATTCTGGCCAAGGGCCTCTTCAACGACGAGACCAAAGTCCAGTTCGTGGTGCAGGCCGCCGATGCCCGGATCCCGAGCCTGCTCACCGACAAGGTGGATATCGACTTCCAGTTCATGACCATCACCGCCCTGCGCGCGCAGCAGGTCGAGTTCTCGACCCCGTACTATCGCGAGGGCGTCGGGCTGCTGATGAACAAATCCAACCCCTACAAGGATTACAACGCGCTGCTCGCCGCCGGGAATCGCGTCAAGGTGTCGGTGTTGCAGAATGTGACCGCGGACGACATGGTCCATGCGGCGCTGCCCAAAGCGCAGGTGCTCCAACTGGACAGCCAGGCCAACACCATCCAGGCCGTCGACTCGAACCGGGTGGATGCCGGCGCCGTCGACGCCTCGACGGTCCGCTGGCTTACGATCAAATTCCCCGGGAAGTACAAGGACTCGGGCTTCGGATGGTTCGCCAATTGGTACGCCGCCGCGGTGAAGCCCGGCGACGACATCTGGCTGACGTTCGTGAACACGGTGCTGCTCGATGCGATGGGCGGGCTGGCGTGGCCGGGCTAGAAGGAAGAATACGCGAAGTACTTCGGCATCACGCTGGCCGACCCGCCGGTCGGATTCCCCGACGCTCTGCGCCTCTACCAGTCCACGGGCCACCTCCGCATTCAGTAGGCGCTGACGGGGTCCGAGAGCGGCGGACGCTCGCTCCCGGACCCCGGGGCGGCCGCTGAATAGGCCCGGGCGCATCGATGGGCGCCTACCATTTCAATTGGTTTCTGGCGTGGCAGAGCCTCCCGCGGTTCACCTGGGGCCTGGCCCTCGGCCTGGAGCTCGCCGCGCTCTCGCTCTTGATCGGCAGCGTCGTCGGGATGGCCGGAGCGTTCGGCCGGAGCTTCGGGCCGGCCTGGCTCCGCCTGCTCGTGGTGGCCTACGTCGAGTTCATTCGCAACATCCCGCTGCTCCTGCTCGTGTACTTTGCGTTCTACGGCCTCCCGAAACTCGGGATCTACATGTTCGACAACGTCTGGTCGTTCATCGTGGCGCTCTCCGTGTACTCGGGCGCCTACCTGACGGAGGTCTTCCGCGCAGGGGTCAACTCGGTGCCGGTCGGGTACACGGAAGCGGCCAAAGCCCTCGGCCTCGCGCCGTGGCAGCGCGTCCGGCTGATCACGCTCCCCGTCACCTTCCGGATTATCCTGCCGTCGCTCAGCAACACGTTCATCTCGCTGTTCAAGGACACGTCCCTGGCCTCGGCGCTCGCCGTGCCGGAGCTAACCTACGCCGCCGAGTGGCTGAACGTCAACACGTTCCGCACGATCGAGGCGTGGACGTTCGCCACGGTGCTGTACCTGTTCGCGGGGTACGCCATCGCGTTCATCCTGCGCCGCGTCGAGCGCCGCTACGCGGTCATCCGCTGAGGACCGGCATGCTGCACGATCTGTCCTTCGCGCTGCCCCAACTCCTCCGCGGCCTCGGTGTCACCCTGGAGATCGGGGCCATCGTTATCCTCGCCGGGTCCCTGGCCGGGTTCGTGGTCGGGCTGTCGCTGCTGTACGGCGGCTTCGTCGTGCGCCTGGCGGCGCGGGTGTACGTGGATACGGTCCGCGGCCTGCCGGTGCTCGTCCTGATCTTTGCGATCTACTTTGCGCTCCCCGCCTTCGGGCTGCGGTTTTCGGCGTTCCAGGCGGGGGTCACCGCCCTCAGCATCTTCGCCGCGGCGCACATCGCCGAGATCGTGCGGGGGGGCGTCGACTCCATCCCGGGGGCGCAGGTGGACGCCGCCAAGGCCGTCGGGCTGACGTTCTGGCAGCGCCTCCGGCTGGTGATCCTCCCGCAGGCGGTCCGCCGCATGGTCCCGCCCTGGGTCAATGTGGCCGTGGAGATCGTGAAGGG
>VBAN01000086.1 GCA_005882445.1 Candidatus Segetimicrobium genomatis
TGCACCGTGATCCCGCTGTGGACCGCCCTGTCCTGGAGCGTGCGGATCAGCTCGAGGCCGGTGCGGTCGCCGACGTGGCAGAGCCGCCGGTAGGTGTGGGCGCCGAAGGGCCGCTGCAGGATCCTTCCGTCCTCGGTCCGGTCGAACAGCCCGCCCCAGCGCTCCAGTTCGTAGACGCGGTCGGGGGCCTCTTTCGCGAAGATCTCCACCATCCGGTAGTCGTTGATCATCTGACCGCCGCGCGAGGTGTCCGCGAAATGGACCTGCCAGTTGTCCTTGGGGTCGACGTTGCCGAGGGCGGCGGCAATGCCGCCCTCGGCCATGACCGTGTGGGCCTTGCCGAGCAGCGACTTGCAGACCAGGGTGACCGACAGCCCGGAGGCGGCCGCGGCGATCGCCGCGCGCAGGCCGGCGCCCCCCGCCCCGATCACCAGGACGTCTTGGTCGAACGGTTCGTACCGCCCCGACTCAACCCGCCCCGCCACGACCCGCCTCCGGGGATGCCTAGAGAATCAGGCATGGCGATGGTTGAACGGGTTCACCCACTCCCACAGCCGGAACCGCAAACGGCCGGCCCGGGCGCAGGAGTAGCAGTCGAGGTTGCCGCCCACCATGTGGCGGAACGCGTGGCACCCGAGCGTGTAGCCCGAGAGGAGGACGACGTTCACCAGGAAGATCAGGGAGCCCAGGTGGACGCCGAAACGGCCGCCGGCGAAAAATGTCTTGACGGCATCGATCCACAGGAAGACGAGCACGACGCCCGCGGCGTACAGGAGATACCGGTGCAGGTTATTGAGGACGAACGGGAAGGCCGTCTCGCCCGCGTACCGGCGCCGGGATTCGCCGATCATGCACGAGATCGGGTCCGCGAAGTAGGACCGGTAGTAGGCCTTGCGGTAATAGTAACAGGTCGCCCGGAACCCCGCGGGGGCCCAGAGGACCCAGAACGCGGGGGAGATCGGGATGCCCCCGATCTTCACCTCGGGCGAGTAGAACGGCGAGAGGTACGCGCCGAACTTCCCGGACCCCACGAGCGCCACCCAGGTTGCGTAGACGATGAACCCCGACAGGATCGTGACGGTTGCGGCGGGCTGGAGCCACCAGGGGATGGACGGGGCGGACGGATGCGTTGCGGCGTGATCGGCCATGGGCTCTACTCGGGACCCACGTCGGGACCCGCGCCTGTATTCCGCCCGGCGAAAGGAGTTTCCTCCCCCGCGGGCCCTGGCGCGGCGCCGGGCGCGGTATACTGAGATCGCCCCGAGAAACCCAGACCGGAGGATCTCGATGAGCACCGACGGACAATATCGGATCGAGCGAGACGCCCTGGGGGACGTCCGGGTCCCGGCCGACGCCTACTACGGATCCCAGACCGTTCGCGCGATCGAAAACTTTCCCATCAGCGGGCTCCGGCTTCCCCGCGCGTTCATCGCGGCCACCGCGACGATCAAGCGGGCGGCCGCGGAGGTCAATGCCGCCCTCGGCCTGCTCGAGGCCAAAGCCGCCCAGGCGATCGCCCGCGCGGCGCAGGAGGTCGCCGACGGAACGTGGGATGCCCAGTTTCCGATCGATGCGTTCCAGATGGGGGCCGGCACCGCGCAGAACATGAACGCGAACGAGGTGATCGCGAACCGCGCAATCGAGCTGCTCGGCGGCCGCCGCGGCGAGTATTCGCTCGTCCACCCCAACGACCACGTGAACATGGCCCAGTCCACGAACGACGTCACGCCCACGGCGATCCGCCTGAGCGCCTTGATGACGCTCGGGGACCTCCTCTCCGTCCTGGAGAACCTGGTGGAGGCCCTCGGCCAGAAGGCCCACGAGTTCGACGGGATCGTCAAGGCGGGCCGCACCCACCTTCAGGACGCCGTGCCGGTCCGGCTCGGGCAGGAGTTCGGCGCCTACGCCCAGGCGGTCGCCAACGACATCGAGCGCGTCAAGAACGCGCGCGAGCGGCTCCTCTACATCGGGATTGGGGGGACCGCCACCGGCACCGGCCTGAACGCCGACCCGCAGTACCACCCCCGGATGGTGCGGCGCCTCTCGGAGCTGACCGGCCTGCCGCTCCGCAGCTCGGGCAACCTCTTCGAATCGATGCAGAACATGGCGGACGCGCTGGAGTGCTCGGCCGCGCTGCGGACGCTCGCGGCCACCCTCACCCGCATCGCCAACGACCTGCGCCTGATGGCGTCCGGTCCGAACACCGGCCTCGACGAGATCCGCCTCCCGCCGGTGCAGCCGGGGTCCTCGATCATGCCGGGGAAGGTCAATCCCTCGATGGCCGAGATGCTGAACATGGTGTGCTTCCACGTCATGGGCAACGATCTCGCCGTGCTGCTCGCCACCCAGGCCGGCCAGCTCGAGCTCAACGTGATGATGCCGGTCATCGCGCTCAACCTGCTGCAGTCGATCCAGATCCTCACCACCGGGGTCCGGGCGTTCACCGAGCGGTGCGTCCGCGGGATCACCGCCAACGAAGAGCGGTGCCGCTACTGGGTCGAGCACAGCGCCGCGCTCGCGACCGCGCTGAACCCGTACCTCGGCTACAGCGCCGTCGCGGACGTGGTCAAGGAGTTCGTGCGCACCGGCCGGCCGATCCGGCAGATCGTCCTGGACCGGGGGCTCCTCCCCGAAGCCCAGGTCAACGAGATCCTCTCGGTGCGCGCGATGACCGAGCCGGGCATTCCGGGGAAGGGGAAAGCCCGGGCCTAGCGCGAGGAGGGGGGACGATGCACGTGAACATCTCTGATTTGCTGTGGATTTTCTTCATTATCTCGTTCCTGCAGCCGCTGCTCTCGCAGCAGTGGCAGCAGGTGGCGCGCCTCCGGATCTTCCAGGGGCTCGAGCGCGCCCGGGGGACCCGGGTGATCGCGCTGATCCACCGCGAGCAGACGATGAGCCTCCTGGGGTTCCCCATCGTCCGCTACATCGACATCCAGGACTCGGAGGAGGTGCTCAGGGCCATCCGGCTCACCCCGGATGACTACCCCATCGACGTCATCCTGCACACGCCCGGCGGATTGGTCCTGGCGGCGGAGCAGATCGCCAGGGCGCTCGGCGATCATCGCGGCAAGGTGACGGTGCTCGTCCCGCACTATGCGATGTCGGGGGGCACGCTCATCGCCCTGGCCGCGGATGAGATCATCATGGACCCGCACGCCGTGCTGGGCCCGGTCGACCCTCAGCTTGGGAACCATCCGGCGGTCTCGATCCTCGCGGCCGTGGAGCGCAAGCCCGTGGAGCGGGTCGACGACGAAACGCTGATCCTGGCCAACATCGCCCAGAAGGCCCTCCATCAGGTCCGCGAGGTGGTCGTCGAGCTGGCCTCGCGCCGCCTCCCCGCCGACAAGGCCGAGGCGCTGGCGAACAGCCTGACCGGGGGATCGTGGACCCACGATTATCCGATTACCGTGGCGGAAGCGCGCACCCTCGGGTTCGCGGTGTCGACCGAAATGCCGCGGTCGATCTACGATCTGATGCAGCTGTACCCGCAGGCGGGACGGCGGCGGCCGTCGGTGGAGTACGTGCCGATGCCCTACCGGACGCCGGCCACACCGCATCCGCACGACCGGGAGCGCAAGTAGCGCCCCGGCCGGGCAGGCCTACCGGTCCGGCTTCCAGGCCACGTCCGGACGGCCGGCACCCTGGTTGGCCGCGCGGGCGAGCACGAAGAGCAGATCGGAAAGCCGGTTCACGTACTTGAGGACCTCGGGATTGATCGGCTCGCGGGCGGCGAGCCGGACGATCTGCCGCTCGGCCCTCCGGGCGACGGTACGCGCGTGATGCAGCGCGGCCGCCGCGGGCACGCCGCCGGGCAGGACAAACTCGCGGAGCGGCGGGAGGCGCGCGTCGAACCGGTCGATATCCTGCTCCAGCCCCGCCACGCGGTCCGCCGTGGCGCGCGGGACGCGCGCCGCGGCAGGGGACGTCCCCCCGGGGGTGGCCAGCTCCGCCCCGAGATCGAACAGGTGGTGCTGCACGCGCTCCAGAACGGCGTCGATCTCCGGGGTGGGGCCGGCGGCGCGCGCCACCCCCACCACGGCGTTCAGTTCGTCGCGCTTCCCCCCGAAGAGAGCGGTCTCCCCCGCGTCCCCGGTCCGGGTGTAGATGCGCGTCATCGTACCCGCGTCATCGTGCCCGCCTAGTCATCGGCGAGCGCCCCCTCACGACGGCGGGGCGGCGCCGCGGCCGCGCCCGCGTCCCGGGGGGGAGCCAGGTGGGTGCCGAACCAGGACATGATGTGCCGGAGCCGCTCGAGCCGGTGTTTCGGCTGCCCGTTGCGCGAGAGATCGTGGCTCTCGCCGGGAAACCGCACAAACAACGTCGGCGTTCCCTGCTTCTTGAGCGCGACGAAGAGCTGCTCCCCCTGTTCGATCGGGCACCGGAGATCGTTCTCGCTGTGGAGGATGAGCAGCGGGGTCCGCATCTGGGGCGCGTAGGTGATCGGCGACCGGTCCAGGTAGAACTTCGGGGATTCCCATGGATCGCCCGGATACTCCCAGAAGCCCTTCTGGTAGGCGAGGTCGGACGTCCCCCACTGACTGTACGCGTTGCTGATGCTGCGCATCGTCACCGCGGCCTTGAAACGCTGGGTGTGGCCGACCACCCAGTTGGTCATGAATCCCCCGTAACTGCCGCCGGCGACGCCGAGCCGGTCGGGGTCGATCCACTCATACGCGGCCAGCGCCTGATCCACGCCGCGCATGAGGTCCTCGTAATCTTTGCCGCCCCAATCGTGTCGGGTCGCCGCGGTGAACGTTTGACCGTACTCCTGGCTCCCGCGGGGGTTCATGTAGATCACCCCGTACCCGGCGGCGGCCAGGAGCTGAAACTCGTGAAAGAAGGCATGTCCGTACGCCGCATGAGGCCCGCCGTGGATCTCGAGCACCGCCGGCACGCGCGCCCCCGGCGCGGCCGGCGGGCGAATCACCCATCCCTCGACCGGCCAGCCGTCCGCGCCGGAGAACTGGAACCGCTTCGGGACGGCCAGGGCGATGCTTCGAAGCAGCGGACCGTTCCAGTCCGTGAGCCGGCGGAGGGTTTCCGCGTCGCGCCCGAGATCTCGGATCGCCACTTCGCCTGGGCTCAACGGGTCGCTCTCCACACACGCCACCCGCCGGGCGAGGCGGTCGAGCGAGCACCCGATCAGCTCATGATCGCCCGCGGTCTCCGGGCGGACCGACCCGTCGGCGACGGCGACGGACCCGATCTGGGTGCTCGCCCCGTCGGCGTACAGGAAATGATGTGATGGCCGGCGCTGCGGTCGAACGCCCGTGTCACGCAGACCGGCTCGCCCGCGGGGAAGGGAACCACCCACACCGCATTGTTGGTCGCGCCCCGGCAGGCGTTATCGTGGCCGACGTAGGCGATCCGGGTCCCATCGGGTGCCCAGGCGGGCATCGCCGCCGGGCCGGCGCCGCGAGTCACCCGGCGCGGCACCCCTCCATCAGCGGCCACCACCCACACGTCGGCGACGTTGGTGAGATCGGCGTCCGGATCGGGGTTGGCCGCGTACGCGATCCATTTGCCGTCGGGCGACCATGCCGGGTTGGTATGATCGCACTCCTCGTTCGTCAGCTGCCGAGGCTCGCCACCGCCGGCGGGCAGCACCAGGACCTGCTTCCAACGCCCGTCCCAGAACCCCTCGCCGTCGAGTTTGTAGCGCAGCCGCGAGATCACGCGGACATCGCTCTCATCCGGCCCGGGCTTGGGCTGGGGCTTTCCAACGATGGCAAGCCATCGCCCGTCGGGTGACCAGGCCAGTTCCGTGGGCGCAAGCGTTCCCGACGTGAGCCGGCGGGCTTCCCCGCCGTCCCGGGCAATGATCCACGCCTGCTTCTCCCCGCTTCGGTCCGAGATGAAGGCGATCCAGGCCCCGTCCGGGGACCATCGGGGGGTGGTGTCTTTGCCCGGCACCGAGGTGAGCTGCCATGCCGCCCGGCCGTCGGCCGGCACGATCCAGAGGTGGGTCTGGGTCGCGTTCGCCGCCGCATCCGCGGTGGTCACCGTGCACACCACTTGAGATCCGTCGGGCACCAGCTGGGGGTCGTTGACGATCTTCAAGGCCAGCAGGTCCTCGATCGTGATCGGCCGCCCCGCAGGGGCGCGCTGGTCACGAGGGCTCGTCACGGTGGCTCCTCCTGTTCCCGGATCTGCACGCGGCCGCGCAGGTGCTCCGAGGGACGTCCGGCTCACGCGGAACGCCCGCCGGGGCGCAAGGATCGCGTCGTCCTGTTCTTCGGCGGCCGCGCGCCTCCCTCTGACCGCCCCCTGCGGGGACGCCAAACCGGAGTGGGACCGACAGCAAGCAGAGGTTGCTCCCTCTGACCGCGGTCAGCGGCCCACGGCGAGCCGTTCCGCCAGCGGCGCCGGGAGCCCCCGCACCGCCATCTTCTCCTGGGTCGCGGCGAACGGGTAGGCAAGACGCTGCAGCGTCACGGTGCGGGGTTTGGTCTCCATCAGGAGATAGCAGGCGCGGGGATCTCCGTCCCGCGGCTGGCCGACGCTTCCGGCGTTGACGATGTACCGGGACGTCCGTGCGAGCCGGACTGACTCCCCCGCCGGCAGGGACCGGGCGCTCAGGGTCCCGTCGGTCTCGAGGACAAAGGCTCCGGGAATGTGGGAGTGCCCCGCGAGGCAGAGGGAGAACGGATACTCGGAAAAAATCGCGAGCGACGTGGGAAGATCAAGGATGTACTCCTCAATGGGATCCCGGGGGCTGCCGTGGACCGCGAGAAACATCCGATCATCGATGCGGTGGGGAAGGGTGCCCAGCCACCGGCGGGTCTCGGCGGTCACCATTCCGATCGTCCACTCGATCGCCGCGTGGGCCAGCGGGGAAAACGCGCTGGTGTCCAGGGCGCCGAGCGCGGCCAGATCGTGGTTGCCCACGAGGGCGGGGCCTCCGAGGCTCTCCACGCGGGATGCGCACTCGTTGGGATCGGGCCCGTAGCCGACGGTGTCATCCAGGCACAGGTAGACGTCGACGCGCTGCCGCCCCGCGTCGGCCAGCACGGTCTCCAGCGCCTCGAGGTTGCCGTGGACATCTGAGAACACCGCGTATCGCACGGAGAGGACGGCGCAGCGCTAGCGCCGGCGCCTGGCCAGTTCGGTAAAGACCTCGTTCGGCCGCGCGTCGAGAAACACCAGGAGGGCCAGGGAGTGGAACCAAAGGTCGGCGGTCTCCTCGACGAGCCGCTCGCGCGTCTCCTTCCGGGCGGCCCGGGTCACCTCGGCCGCCTCTTCCATGATCTTCTCATTGAGGCGGGCCAGCCCGTCCGCGAACAGCCGGGTCGCGTACGAGCCTTCACGCGGATGCGCGCGCCGGTCCGCGAGGACCGCCGCGATCTCGTTCAGCACCCCGGCGGCGCCGTCAACCCTCACAGACGATCCGCTGGGCCGAGCCGGAGCCCCTGGCTCGGCGACCCCGGGCTCGGGTGCTATGGCTGGTTCGCCGTTCCCCGCGACCACCGTGCGGAAAAAGCAAGACCGCCGGCCGGTATGGCACGCCGGCCCTGTCTGCTCGACGCGGAGCAACAGGGCATCGCCGTCGCAGTCGACCTGCATCCCCACCACCCGCTGGGTGTGTCCCGACTCCTCGCCCTTCCGCCAGAGCCGCCCCCGGCTGCGGCTCCAGTACCAGGCCTGCCCGGTCGTCAGGGTCTGCCGCAGCGCCTCGCGGTTCATGTGCGCGACCATCAGCACTTCGCCGGTGCCGGCGTCCTGCGCCACCGCGGTGATCAGCCCGTTTGCGTCATAGCGTATGGTGTCGGTCTCGCCCATCGCCTGCCATCCTCCCCGGACGCCCCAAGGACGCCCTGGACTCGAACCCCCGAACGCTCAGAGACGGATCGGGACGCCGGCCGCCGCCATGTGCGCCTTGGCCTCCGCGATGCTGTGCCGCCGGAAGTGAAACATCGAGGCGGCGAGCACCGCGTCCGCATCGGCCTGCTGGATGACCTCCACGAAATGCCGGGGATGGCCCGCGCCCCCGGAGGCCACGACCGGCACCCCGACCGTCCGGGTGATCGCCCGAATCAGCGCGAGATCGTAGCCGTCTTCGTGCCCGTCCCGATCCATGCTGGTGACGAGGAGTTCGCCCGCGCCCCGCTCCGCCGCCTCACGCGCCCAGGCCGCGGCCTCGCGGCCGGCAGGCGTCCTCCCGCCGTGGATGTAGACCTCCCACCGATCGGCCGAGACCCGGCGCGCGTCGATCGCCACGACGATGCACTGGCTGCCGAATCGCAGGGCCGCCTCGCGGATCAGCTCCGGCCGCTCTACCGCCGCGGTGTTGATGCCCACCTTGTCCGCGCCGGCGCTGAGCATCCGGCGAAGATCCTCGACGGTGCGCAGGCCGCCCCCCACCGTGAACGGGATCGTCAGCGCCTCCGCCGTCCGGCGGACCACGTCTTCCATGATCCCCCGGCGCTCGTGGCTGGCGGTGATGTCCAGGAAGACGATTTCGTCGGCGCCCTCATGATCGTACAGGACGGCGAGCTCGACGGGGTCGCCCGCGTCGCGGAGGTTCACGAAGCTGGTGCCCTTGACGACGCGGCCGGCGGCGACGTCGAGGCAGGGGATCAGGCGGCGGGCGAGCATCGGCCTACGCGGCGGCGGCCAGGAGATCCTCGAGCCGCGTCCGCCCCTCGTACAGCGCCCGGCCGACGACCACGCCCTCGGGCCCGCGCGGTGTGATGCGGCGCAGGCGGAGGACGTCGTCGACCGAGGCGATCCCGCCGGAGGCGATCACCGGCACGTCGACGTCCTGGAGGAACTGCTCGATCGCGGCGACGTTGGGCCCTCCCAGCATGCCGTCCTTGCCGATATCCGTGTAGATGATCCGCCGGGCGCCGGCCCGGACCGCGCGGGCCGCCGCGGCGGCGGCGGATTCCCCGGTGCGGGTGACCCAGCCGTCCACCAGCGCCTCTCCGTCCCGCGCATCGATCGCCACCGCGACGCGGTCGCCGAACCGGAGGCAGGCCTCTGCCAGCACGCCCCCGCCGTTGAGCGCGGCGGTCCCCAGAACCACGCGCGCCGCGCCCAGGCTCAGCCACCGCTCGACCGCGGCGAGGTCGCGCATCCCCCCGCCCACCTCCACGGGAATGCGCACCGCCTCGATGATCCGGCGAATGGCCTGCGCGTTGACCGGGACGCCGGCGAATGCGCCGTCGAGATCGACCACGTGCACCCAGGGGGCCCCCGCGGCCTCCCACCGCCGGGCCGCGGCGGCCGGATCGTCGCCGTAGACCCGCTCGCGGTCGGCGGCCCCTTGAATGAGGCGGACGCAGCGGCCGCCCCGCACGTCAACGGCCGGAAGCACCAGCACCGACGGCCCACCGGGCAACGTTGGCGAGCATCCGTATGCCCCCCGCGCCCGATTTCTCTGGATGAAATTGCGTGGCCCAGACATTGCCGCGCCCGACGACGGCGGCGATCTCCCCGCCGTAGGCCACGGCGGCCGCGACCAGCGTGGGGTCCGCGGGGATCGCCTGGTACGAGTGGATGAAGTACGTGTACGTACCCGTCTCAATCCCCGCGAGGAGCGGCGATGGCCGGAGCACCGTGAGCGCGTTCCAGCCCATGTGCGGGATCTTCACCCGGCCGGAGAGGCGGACCACGCGGCCGGGCAGGATGCCGAGCCCCCGGTGGACGCCGTCCTCCTCGCTCTCCTCGAACAGCAGTTGCATCCCAAGACAGATCCCGAGGAACGGCCGCCCGGAGGCGACATAGGCCCGGATGCGGTCCACGAACCCCGTGGCGCGGAGGCGCGCCATCGCCGGCCCAAACGCGCCGTCGCCGGGGACAACGAGCACGTCCGCCGCGTCGAGGGCCCCCGGCGCATCGGTGATGCGAACGTCGAGCCCCTGCCGCTCCAACCCCTTCTGGATGCTGCGGAGGTTGCCGGCGCCGTAATCGACCACCG
>VBAN01000416.1 GCA_005882445.1 Candidatus Segetimicrobium genomatis
AGGGCGCGCACGCAGCGGCAGTTCAGTGCGGGCAGGATGGAGGCCGGAAGGGGAAGAGGCTCGGGCGCCATCCGGCACGTCCGCGACCAGCAGGCGCACCGAATTGGTGCCGATGTCGATCACGGCCCGCCGGGACACGCCGGGGGCTCAGAACAGGCGGATCAGTTTGCTGAGACGCTCCTTGAGCTCCGGCGGGGCGTGCTCACCGGTACACGAGCGCCGCACCATCGCCCGAAGGCGCTGCTCAAACTCCGCCAGGGAGAAGCAGTGGCGGCACTCCTCGAGATGCTGCTGGAGTTCGGTCGAGGATTCGCCGTCCAGCTCCCTATCGAGGAACTGCCACAGCTTCTCCAGAGCCTTTTCGCAATCCATGATCAATCTCCCCTGACGAAATGCCGATCTTGTGCAAACTCCCACAACTCCCGTTGGAGGAGATGCCGTCCCCGAGACAATCTGGACATCACGGTGCCGACCGGGACGCCAAGGATCTCCGCGGTCTCCTTGTAGCTGAACCCCTCGATATCGGCCAGCAGGATGGCCGCCCGAAACTGCGCGGGCAGAGCCTCGAGGCTCTCGCGAACCTCGGTATCCATGACCTGATCCAGCACCTCGACCTCGGGATTCCCGACCGCGCTCAGCGCGGCGCCGTCCCGCGCCTTCTCGTAGAGATAAAAATCGCCGACGTCCTCCTGATCCACCACATCCGGCTCCCGGGTGGTCTTCCGGTAGTTGTCGAAGAAGGCATTCATCAAGATTCGATGCAGCCACGCCCGGACGTTGCTCCCCGCCTGGAAGGTGTGGAAAGACCGCCAGGCTTTGAGCATGACCTCCTGCACGAGGTCCTCGGCGCCCGCGCGGTTCCGGGTGAGCCTGAGCGCCGACCGGTAGAGGCTGTCCAAATGCTCGGTGATCAGCGGCTCGAACCGGGCGCGCGCTTCCGCCCGACCCTCGGCGGTCAGCGGCGGCGCCGCATCCAGCCCGGGGCCGGTGGGGGGTGGGTTCCCTTGCCGGACTTCTTCGGATTCCGGACTCACCGTTTCCCCCTTTCGCCGATCCCATGAGATGGGGCGCCTGCAGTCGGTGGAACGCCGCGCGCCGGCCCAGGATTCCCCAAATAAAAAACGACACCCCCGGGGTGCCCCGCCGCTCCGTCCCCGACCTGCCGGCTCAGGGCCTGCCCAGAGGGACGGGCGCAGGACGGATGATATCGGCCAGCGTGATGCGGCTCAACACCTGTTCGGTGGCGTCCTTGACGGCCTGCCATACCGGGCGCAGGCCGCACCCCGGCGCGTAGATGCATGCGGTCTCCGCGTCCTCCACGCACAGCCATGGCGCAACGCTCCCCTCCAGCACGAGGAACGCCTCGCCCACGGTAATCCGGTTGGGGGACCGGACGAGCAGATGCCCGCCGCTGGGGCCGCGCTTGCTCTGGACGAGACCGGCCCGGCGCAGCGTCACCAAGAGTTGATTGAGGTATGGCTCCGGCAGCCCCTGCCGGCGCGCAATGTCGTGACTCTGCACAGGGCCTTCGCCGTAGTGCTGGGCCAGGTCCATCAGCGCGCGGATACCATACTCAGCACGGGTACTGACCTTCATAGGACCACGACTTCCTCCTCGGTGAACAGGCCGTCCGCGATCCGGAAGGCCCTGACCTGAGGGTGCGCCGCATCGCGCAGCGACACGATCATGTATCGTGTCTCGGGAAAGAGCGGGGTGCCCGTCTGATCGAGCGCCCTCTCCCTGTCGGTCCGGCTCGGAGCCGCCTCTGTCTGTGGGTGTGAATGATAGATCCCCACGAGATCCCAGCCCCGCTCATCGATCGCTCGAAAGGCGCGCAGTTGGTCTTCCGGGTCCATCAGATAGGTCCTCGGGCTCTGGTCCTTGTTACGCCCGGGGAACACCTCTTCGACGACTTCCCCGCGGCCGCCCAGCATCCCGCAGCACTCGTTGGGAGCTTCCGCGCGGGCCTGGGCGATGATCAGGTCCAGGTGTTCCCGTCGAACCCTCAACGCCACCGCGTCCGCCCCTTAATGGTATTCTACCAGAATTCTCTCGACAGAAACGCGAAACCGACGGAGGCTATGCGCCGGCGTCGCGCCAGAGGGGGGTGCTCAGGTACCGGTCGCCGCCGTCGGGAGCGATGACCACGATCACCCCGGCCCGCAGCGCGGCGGCCACCTCGAGGGCCGCGTGAACGGCTGCCCCGGTCGACGTCCCCACGAACAGTCCGTCCTCCCGGGCCAACCGGCGCGCCATGCGGTAGCCGGCTTCCGTGGAGACCCCGACCTTGCGGTCGTGCACGGCGGGATCGTAGATGCCGGGGACGATCGAGCTGGCGATGTGCTTCAGCCCCTCGAGGCCGTGCAGCGGAGCGTCGGGCTCGACCGCGATGACCTCGATGCCGGGGTCGGCTTCGTGGAGCCGGCGGCCGGCGCCGACGAGGGTGCCCGTCGTCCCGAGCCCGGCCACAAAATGCGTGATGCGGCCCCCCGTCTGGTGAAG
>VBAN01000417.1 GCA_005882445.1 Candidatus Segetimicrobium genomatis
TGGACGGGCGCCGCGAGATCATCGATGTTCAGGGAGAGTATGCGCGCCTGACCGGCGGGACGATCCTGTCCGGGTGGGATCTCGACCGGATCATCCAGGATCTGGACGCGCACTATCTCCTCGAGACCCCGCGGCTTGCGCAGCGCCGGCGGGACATCGAGCAGGCGTATCGGGCGGCACCGCACCGAGCGCCGGCCCACGCGGGCGTCTCGTATCCGGCCGATCCGGCCGACCTTGCCGCCGCGCTTCAGGGGTTCTTGAGCGCCGCCGAGAGCGAACGTCCCGGTGGAGCAGGAGGTAACGGCCGGCGTCCGCGGGGCCTCCTCGCTCCGCACATCGATTTCCTCCGGGGCGGGCCCACGTACGGCCGGGCCTATGGGGCGGTCGGCGAGATCCCCGCCGGGACCTGCGTCGTGGTCGTGGGGGTGGCGCACGCAGGGCCGCCCGCCCCCTTCGTGCTCACGACGAAAGGCTATGCGACCCCCGGACGCGTCATCGAGGTCGATCGGCCCCTGCTGGACGCGGTGGCGTCCCGGTACCCGTTCGACGCGATGGCCCACGAGGCGGTGCACCGGACCGAGCACTCCATCGAGTTCCAGGTCCTGTGTCTCGACCATCTCGCCGGGGGCCGGCCGCTGACCATCCTCCCGGTCCTGTGCTCGAGTTTCGAGCCATGGTGCGGGCGCGCGAGCCCGTCGCAGCTGGGGGAGGTCGAATCGTTCATTGCCGCCCTGCGCGCGGCGATCGCGGAGGCGGGGCGCCCGGTGATGGTCGTCGGAGGGGTCGATCTCAGCCACGTCGGGCCCCGTTTCGGCGACGCCGAGGCGGTCGGGCCCACGCTGGCGGCCGCGGCTCGCGTGGATGACCTCGCCGCGCTCGACCAGGTGGTCGCGGGCGACGCCGAGGGTTTCTGGCGGGCGGTGATGGCCGACGGCAATCGCCGGCGCGTCTGCGGGCTCTCGGCGATCTACACGGTGCTGCGGCTGCTGGCGCCTACCCGCGGCCATCTTTTGGCATACAATCAAGGAGAAGATCCCGCAGGCGGGATTGTGGGATTTGCCGCCGCGGTACTTGGCGAGGTGCGCGCGGACGATGGACACGGCCAATCGAAGCGAGGAGTGGGGCCAAGGTAATGTGCCGGCCCTGACGGACGAGGACCTCCGGTTCGTGGTGGAAAGCGTTGGCGACGAGCGCTGGGGCATGGGGCAGGGGCTCGACCACCTCCGCGCGCGCGAGGATCTCCTGGACGTCATGCTCGAAGACGACCGGCTGGTCCGCAGCCTGCTGGGGGATACGCGGGCGCTGCTGCGCGTCTCTCCCGCGCTCGTGTTCAGCGTCCTCCTGCGCCGCGTGATCCGCGACCTGAACGCCCGCCCGTACACGCTGGAGCGGACGCCCGAGACCGTGGCGGTCTTCGACGCACCGCGGGTCCACCGGTTCGTGGCCGAGCCGGCGATCTGGGGGTATCTGGTGCGGATGCTCACGTCATTCATCCGCACCGAGACCGTGACGATGTTCACGAAGGAAGGGGAGCGCTACCGGCGGAGGCGCTTCAGCACGCTGAACCGGATCGCCGATATCGCGCTCTTTACCAGCGGGATCTTCCCCGATCATCTGCGGTCCCGCCGCGGGCGGGCCCCGCGGGAGCGCTGGCGGGCCATTCCGCTCACGCCGGAGACCTATGAGGAGCACGGCCGCCGGTTCTACCGGCTCGCCGCCGGACCCGAGGGAAGGCCCAACCGGCGGGTCCTCACCGCGCTGCCCGACGAGTTCCCGATGTCGCGGAAGGTGCTCGAGTTGCTGTCGGACCGCTACCTGCGCTGGACCCGGCTCTCCTGGTTCCACATACCGTGCTGATCCGCGCGCATCCCTGCCGTCCGGCGTGAGCCGGAATCCACAGGGCCGCGGCTCTACCGGGGCGCCAGCGTCTGGATCTCCCCGAGCGCCTCGTCCAGCGCGTCCGCCGTTTTGGCGATATCCTCCCGGGTGTGGGCGGTGCTCACGAATCCCCCCATCGACATCAGATGGACGCCGCGGAGCAGCAGCGCCAGGGCCAGGCTCGCCGCCACCGGCGTCGGCCGCTGCTCCTTGAGCGCATCCGCGGGAACATTCCGGAGGGACTGCGGGTCTCCGGGCGTCAGCCGTTGATCAAACGCCAGGTTGAACCGCGACGCCTCGCCATACGCGACGCCGCGCACCCCGCGCCGGGCAAACCGGGCGTTCATGTCCGTGAGGAGGGACCGGGTCATCGCGTTGATCTGCTCATGAACCTTGCCGTCCCGGATGACATCGAGGCAGGAGATCCCGGAGGCCGCTGAGAGCGGGTTGGCGTTGAAGGTGCCCGGATGCCGGATCCTCCGCCCGGCGGCGGAAGCGACCCCGATCGGCTCGAGGAGATCCCGGCGCCCGGCGACGGCGCCCCCCGGCAGCCCTCCCGCGAGGATCTTGGCCATCGTCACGAGATCCGCGCGAACGCCGTACGCCTGCTGAGCGCCACCCGGCGACCACCGAAAACCGGTGATCACCTCGTCCATGATCAGGCAGACCCCCCGGGACGAGGTGAGCGCCCGCAGGTTCTGCAAGAACCCGGCGGGAAGCGGGACCGCCCCGGCGGCCGCGCCGCTTGGCTCCACGATCACGGCGGCGATCTCCGGGTCTCGCGCCAGGGCGGAACCGACGACGTCGAGGTCGACCGGGAGGACCACGGTCTCAGCGGCGGTGGCGGCGGTGACGCCGGGCGGGACGTCGGTGTAGGGGGGCGCCTGTCCCGGGCTGACGGCGTCATGCCACCCGTGGAAGTGCCCCTGGAACTTCACCACCTTCCGCCGGCCCGTCGCCGCGCGGGCGAGGCGGAGCGCGAGCAGCGTGGCCTCCGTCCCGGAACTGGTGAAGCGCACCATCTCCACGCCGGGGACCAGGGCCTGGACGCGCTCCGCCCATTCGATCTCCAGCAGGTGGTTGGCGCCCGGGTGGGTGCCGAGCGCGACCTGGCGGGTGACGGCGGCCACCAGCGTCGGGTGCGCGTGCCCGAGGATCAGGGCTCCGTGGCCCATGGCGTAGTCCACGTACTCGTGCCCGTCGAGGTCCCACTTGTGCGCGCCGCTCGCCCGGGTGATGTATGGCAGGAACGGCATAAACGCCCGGACGTCGTGGGTGACCCCGCCCGGGAGCAGGCGAGACGCACGCTCGTGCGCGGCCCGCGACTTCGGATTCGCCTGCGTGTAGGTGTCGATCAGCGTGCGTTCGATTGTCCGAGTGTCATGCACCGGTCGGCTCCTTGAAAAGGCGTCCACTCAGGGCTGGGAGTACTTGCATTCGGGGGCGAGAAAATCCTGTGCGGGCCGGAGGAGTTCCTCGCCGCCGCCGCTGAACCAGTCACCGGGCACGACAACAGGGGAGGGGGGACCGTGGACTACGCGCGTTTGTTCCGGCTCGACGGCAAAACCGCCCTCGTGATCGGCGCGGGTTCGGGAATCGGCCAGTCCGCCGCGCGGGCGCTCGCCGCGCACGGGGCGTCCGTCGTCTGCGCCGATCTCAACGAGGCCGGCGCCCGAACGACCGCCGGCCTCATCGGGAAGGCGGGAGGCAACGCGTCGGCCGAGCGGGTCGATATCGCCAAGGAAGACGAGGTGCGCCGGTTGTTCGCGGCCGCCGGATCGGGCCGCGCGTCGCTCGACGTCGTGGTGACGACGCCATCGATCAACGTCCGCAAGCCCGTC
>VBAN01000087.1:0-3682 GCA_005882445.1 Candidatus Segetimicrobium genomatis
GAAGACGGCCCTGTTTGTCTTGATGGCGGTGGCGGCCGCGTTCGCGGGGCTGATCGCCAGCCTCGAGGTGACGTACTACTGGCCCACGCTCGGCGACGGCTATCTGCTCACCACGATCGCGTCCGTGTTTCTCGGCGGCACATCGGTGTTCGGCGGCACGGGCACCATCGCGGGGACGCTCGTTGCCTGCTTCATCATCGGGGCCATCAACGCCGGCGTCGTGGCCATCGGCCTCACCGGGTTCTGGACCCAGCTCATCTACGGACTGATCATCGTGAGCTCGGTGACCCTGCAGACCGTCCTCAGCCGGAGGCTCACGTAGACGCAGGCGGGCGGGACGGACGCGGGGCGGGCGGACCGCGGGCGGTCAGGCTACTGCGGCGCGTCCCCCTGCTCCCACCACAGGCCCATCCGGGCCGTCGTGCCGCCGTCCACGTAGATGACTTGCCCCGTCACGAAATCAGCGGCATCGGAGACGAGGAACGCCACACAGGTGGCGACGTCGTGCGGTCGGCCCACCCGGCCCCACGGCACGAGCCTGTTGCCCAGCTCCGTCGTGTAGCCCGGCATGTTGAAGTACCGGGGGACCTCGATGAGGCCGGGCCCCACCGCGTTCACGCGGATGCGCCGGGGCGCCATCTCGATGGCGAGCTCCCTGGTAAACGCATTGATGGCGCCCTTCGTCGCCGCGTACGCGGCGTGTCGGGGGAACCCCGCGAAGCCGTGGACCGAGGTGATGTTGACGATCGCGCCGCCGCGCTCGGGCATGCGCTGAACGGCGCGTTGGGCACAGAAGAAGTACCCGCGCATATTGATATCGAAGACCTCGTTGTAGACGGCCTCGCTGGTCCGCACGAAGGCGTCGGCGCGCGTCACCCCGCCGTTGTTGACCAGGATGTCGAGCCCGCCGAGCGAGCCGGCGGCGGCGTCGACGATCCCAGCGCAGTCGCCCACCTGCCCGAGGTCACCGTGCACCACCACCGCCCTGGGCCCGATCCGCGTGATGGCATCGACCGTCTCGCGGGCCCCCTGCTCCGAGTGGGCATAGTGCACCGCCACCTGCGCCCCCTGGCGGGCCAGCTCGAGCGCGATCCCCTGGCCGATGCCCATGCCCGCACCGGTGACGAGCGCCCGGCGTCCATCGAGGACACCCACGATGCCACCACCCTTGGCCGATCCCCCGGCGGCGGCCCCGAGGAGGCGAAACCCCAATCTCTCCGCGCCGCAGGAAACCTTCCACCGGTGAAGAACCCGATACGCCTAAACGTTCCAGGTATCCTCTGTGTCCCAGCCGATGGACGCCCCGCATAGACTTCTCATCGTCCAGGAAGATCCGGGCCTCCACGCCCGGCTGGAGCGACTGGCCCGGGACAGCCGGATGGTGTTCTTCGCCGGCCTACCCGGCACCGGCAAGAGCCTCATGATCCACCAGTTGGCGCATCTGGCCGCGGCCGCCGGCCGGACCGTGCACCTCCTGCAGTGGGACACGGCGCGCCCGGTGTTCGAGGCCAGTCCGGCGGGCCGGCGTTATCCGATGCGCGATGGGGTGACCCACAGCGTCATCCGCAAGGCGCTCGGGGTCTGGGTGCGGGATGCGCTCGCGCGGTGGGACAGGAGTTGCCCCGGATCGGAAGACCTGCTGATCGGCGAGACGCCGCTCGTCGGCGGCCGGTTCGTTGAGCTGGCCCGGCGCCTGGATGACGCGGCCGAGCCGGTGCTCGCGGCGACCTCAAGCCGCTTCGTCATCCCCATCCCCTCACGGGACGTGCGGCGATTTCTTGAAGCCGCGCGAGACCGGCGTGCGCGGCAGCCGGCGCATGCGCGGGAACGCGAGGACGCCCCACCCCACCTGCTGCGCGAACTCTGGGAACACCTGGCCGGCGTCGCGCCCCGCCTCGGCATCGATGTGGTCCGCGAAGGGTCTCGGCCGCTCCCCTATGACCCCGCGCTCTATGGCCGCATCTACGAGCGGGTCCTCAGGCACCGCCGTACAGAAGTCCTCTCCATGGAGAAGCCTTTATCGAGCGAGTCCATCTCTGTGTATGAATTCGCCATCCCTGCCCGCGACGTTGTGCCGGCCCCTGATGAGGCGGCCGCGCGGATCGAATGGGTGGAGCGGCGCTATCCCGACCCGGGCACGCTTGAGGAGGAGATCAATCGATGGCACGAAGTTTGAAGCGGAGGCGCCCGGTGGAGCGCGACGCCGCCTGGATCCCGTCGGCGGTGGGGTTTGCCATCTCCGCCTATCTGCTGGTCCTCGACCGCTTCAACGCCGCGGCCTTCTGCGTCACACGATACGCATGCGAGATCGTTCGCAGCAGCGCCTACGGCAGAATCCTCGGCATCCCGGTCGCGGCCGTTGGCGTGGTCTTTTTTGCGGCGGCCTTCGGTCTCAGCTCCACCCGCACGGCCTGGCGCAGCCGCGTGCTCGAGATCCTGGCCGCCGCCGGCGCGGGAGGAGCGGTTGTCTTTGTCGGCCTGCAAGTTGCCGTCATCCACGCCGTGTGCCCCTCCTGTCTCGCCGCCGAAGCCGCGGCATTCGCGCTCGCGTATCTCGTCTTGAAGAACAGCCCGCGGACCCATTGGATAGACGCCGGAGTCGCCGCCGTCCTGGCCGCAGCCGTCCTGTCCATCATCTATGTGGGGACCCCCACGCGCCCGGCAGGCTCCGCGTACACCACCGGCCTTGCCCGCCACCTGGCCGCGAGCGGGGCGGTCATGTACGGCGCGTACTGGTGCCCGCACTGCCGCGAGCAGAAGGCGCTCTTCGGTCCCGCGGCGTCCCTGCTTCCCTACGTCGAGTGCGATCCCAGGGATGAGCACTCTCAGTACGAGCGCTGCCGCGTCCGCGGCATCCGGGCCTTCCCCACCTGGGAGTTTCACGGCCAGCTGGTCGAAGGCGCGCTCTCGCTCGAGGAGCTGGCCCGCCGGTCCGGCTACCCGCCGCCCCCGTGACCGGTCCGTAGGCGGGCCCTGGACTTCACAGAATCAGGCCGTCGTTCGTCCGGAAAGGTCTCGCTTGGGCGGGGGCGGAATCTACGTGGCGTCTGCCCGCTCAGGAGGCCTCAATGATCGACGCGCACGCCCACCGAGTTCCACCCGACCTGCGCGACCGGCTCGCCGTGGACGGCGAGCGGCTTGGGGTCCGCCTGCGGTCCGATGGCCGGGTCGAGTTCGCATCCGGAGAAGTCAGCCGGCCGATAGCGCCCGGGTTGTTCGCTCCGCAACCGCCTGCCGGATGTGACCTGCAGATCGTCTCGCCGTGGGTCGACCTGTTCGGATACGGCCTCGATGTCGAGCGGGGCGCGCAGTGGGCGCGGCTGCTGAACACGGCGGCGGCCGGCCGTCCCGCGCTGGCGACGGTGCCGCTGCAGGACGCCCGCGCCGCGGCGGCGGAGCTTCACTGGGCACTCGGACACGGGCTGCTGGGCGTCGAGATCGGCACGAACGTGCGCGGTCGCGAGCTGTCGGACCCGGGCCTCGAGCCGTTCTGGAACGCGTGTGCGGAGGCGCGGGCCCCCGTGGTTTTCCACCCGGCCTACACCATTCCCACCCCGCGGGTCGAGGCCTACTACCTCCACAACCTTGTCGCCAACCCGCTGGACACGACGCTGGCCGCCGCCCAGATGATCTTCGGCGGCGTCTTGGACCGCCATCCGGACCTGGTCCTCATCCTCGCCCA
>VBAN01000087.1:3700-5564 GCA_005882445.1 Candidatus Segetimicrobium genomatis
AGTGCCGGGGCCCCCAGCAGGCGCCGCGCGCGTATCTGAGGAGCTTCTATTACGACACCGTGGTCCACTCCGCGGAGGCGCTGCGATACCTCATCAACCTGGTGGGAGCGGACCGCGTGCTGCTGGGGACAGACATCCCGTTCGATATGGGGGATCCGGAGCCGTTGGGCACGCTGGAACGCGCCGGGGTCGGCTCCCGCGAGCGTCAGGCAATTATCCACGACAATGCCGCGGCGCTCTTCCGCATCGGCCATGGCGTCACTCCTTTCCATTGAAGGGGTCAGCAAGGATTTTCAGGTCCGGGGAAGACGGATCCTGGCCCTCGACTCCGTCACGCTTGCCGTCGAGAAGGGAGAGTTTGTCACGGTGGTCGGCCCGTCCGGATGCGGGAAGTCCACCCTTCTCAATCTGATCGTCGGGCTCCTCAGACCGAGCGCAGGCTGCATTCGTTTCCGCGACCGGACCATCAACGGGATCAATCCCGAGATCGGCTATGTGACGCAGAAAGACAACCTGCTTCCCTGGCGATCCCTCCTCGCCAACGTGGAGGTCGCCCTGGAGATTCGGGGGGTGGAGCCGAAAGAACGAAAGCGTCGGGCGGGCGACCTCATTCACCAGGTCGGCTTGGGCGGGTTTGAAGATCACTATCCTCATGAACTATCGGGAGGAATGCGGCAGCGGGCCAACATCATCCGGACCCTGATCTATGATCCGCAGCTGATTCTCATGGACGAGCCTTTTGGCCCGCTCGACGCCCAGACTCGAATCGTGCTGCAAGACCAGCTCCTCAGACTGTGGACCGCCGCGAGAAAGACGATCGTCTTCATCACCCACGATCTGGTGGAAGCCATTGCGCTCGCAGACCGGGTGGTGTTGATGAGCTCTCGCCCGGGAAAGGTCAAATGTATCGCGACCGTCCCGATTCCTCGCCCGCGGGACGTCTATCAAGTCCATCAACACCACGCGTTCGGCGCCACCTACGAACGTCTCTGGAAGGAGCTGCGGCCTGAAGTCGACCTGGTCGAAACGTGGAAGGGAGGGGCTCCCGCATGAGGCGGTGTATCTCGGGCATACTGCTTGCCGCTGTGTGCTCCCTGATCTTCGCTGCTCGTCCCGCCTATCCGCTGATCGCGGAGAAGATCAGGCTCACCATGCCTGTCGTCGCCCTGTCCATGACGCCGGTGTATGTGGCGAAGGCCGGCGGATACTTCGCGCAGGAAGGGCTGGATGTCGAGATGATCATGACCAATGGGAGCGGGCCAGACATCAAAGCCCTGATCGCGGGAGACGTCGACTTCACGTTCACCCCCGGGGACAACGTCATGCTCGCGTACCAGGAAGGCAAGCGCACCGTGATCGTGATGACGGGATTCCACCGGCTCATCATCAACTGGGCGATGCACACAGACGTCGCCCGGGCCAGGGGGATCACCGAGACGACCCCGTTGGCGGAGAAGCTCAGGGCGCTCAAAGGACTCACGGTCGGCGTCACCCAGGCCGGGGCCTTGACCGCGCACCTGGCGAGCTTTGTGATCCGCCAGGCGGGCTATGCGCCGCAGCAAGATGTCAACGTGATTCCGATCGGGTCCGGACCGACGTGGCTCGCCGCGCTGGAGAACCGGAAAGTCGACGTCGCCCTGACGGCCACTCCGGTCCCCGAAACCGCCATCAACCACGGGTACGCGATGATGTTCATCAACAACGCGAAAGGGGAGGACCCCTCGATCCCGGAGTTCCTCATGGAGTGTCTGATGACGCGTCCGGATGTGCTCGAGAAAAATGCAGACCTGGTCCGGCGGATGGCGCGGGCGCTGGTGCACGCCAACACGTGGGCGCTCAGTCACAGGCCCGACCAAGTCGCCGA
>VBAN01000421.1 GCA_005882445.1 Candidatus Segetimicrobium genomatis
CCACGCCATCTCATCGACCGCCTCCGCCACGGCGTTCGCGCAGCCGGTGAGGGTGTGGATCACCACCAGGTCCTCTCCCGCATCGATCGAGAGGACATACTCGTCGATCGCCAGCCGAAGCCGCCGCAGCACATCGACCGGCGAGGGGCGCTCGGGGAGCACGTAGCGGGCCCGCCCATCTCCCGACGGCGCCTTCACCAGGCCGAGGCGTTTGATGTCTCTGGAGACCGTGGCCTGGGTCACCGCCAGCCCCTGCTGGCGCAGGGTGGCGGCCAGTTCCTCCTGCGTCCCGACGGGGCGCCGGGCGATGATCTCGCGGATGCGGCGCTCGCGGTCGGATCGGCCGGCGTCGCGCGACAGCATGCGCTGCGCAGACCTCCCCGCCATGCGTCAGCGCCCCGGGGCCCGCCCGCCCGGCTGGACGCCCGGCGCAGCCGCCTCCCGCTCCACGGGAACGGCGGGGAGCGACGCGAGCCAGGAGAGGTTCTCCGTCAGCGCGCCGCGGACGGCCTGGACCTGCTCCTGGACGCGCTCGGGGGCCGTGCCCCCGTGGGAGCGCTTGCGGGCGACCGCGCCCGCCGGGGTCGTCGCCTCCACCACCGACGCATCGAGCAGAGGACTGAACTCCCGGTACTCGTCGGGCGAGAGCTCCCACAGCTCCCGGCCCTGCTCCTGCGCGTACAGCACGATGCGCCCCACCAGCTCGTGGGCATCCCGGAACGGCATGCCGCGGCGCGCCAGGTCGTCGGCGATCTCGGTCGCGCCCATGAATCCTCCGCGCAATCGCGCGGCGATCGTCTCCTTGTTGATCCGGATGCCGTGGAGGATGAGGCCCATCGCCTGCAGGCTCGCGTTTGTCGAGTCCACCGCGTCGAAGACCGCTTCCTTGTCCTCCTGCAGGTCGCTGTTGTAGGCCAGCGGGAGCCCCCGCAGGATGGACAGCAGGGTCACGAGGTCCCCCATCACCCGCCCGGCTTTGCCGCGCACGAGTTCGGCCGCATCCGGGTTCTTTTTCTGCGGCATGATGCTGCTGCCGGCGGCGACCGCGTCGAGGAGCTCCACAAACCCGAACTCCGCGGTGGCCCACAGGACGATTTCCCCCGCGAGCCGGGACAGGTGGACCATCAGCGTTGCCGCGGCCGACACGAACTCGACGGCGAAATCCCGGTCTGCGGTCGCGTCCAGGCTGTTCTCGCACAGCGAGGAGAACCCCAACAGATCGGCCACCAGGTGGGGGTCGATCGGGTAGGACGTCCCGGCGAGCGCGGCGGCGCCGAGCGGCAGCGCATCGGTCCGGGCGAATGCGTCGCGGAACCGGCCGACGTCGCGGTGGAACATCCAGACGTAGGCGAGCAGGTGATGGCTGAGCAGGACCGGCTGCGCCCGCTGGAGATGGGTATATCCGGGGATGATCACCGAGGAATGGGCCTCGGCCAGCGCCAGCAGCACCTGCTGCAGCGCCAGCGTGCGCCCCACGATCTTGACGATCTCCCCCTTCAAGTAGAATCGCAGATCGGTCGCCACCTGGTCGTTCCTTGACCGTGCGGTGTGCAGCCGGCGGGCGGCGTCGCCGATCCGCGTGCGCAGGGCGGACTCCACAAACGTGTGGATGTCCTCGGCTCCCTCGATCTTGAGCAGGCCGGCATCCACCTCGCCCAGGATCTCCCGGAGCCCCTGGACGATCCGGCCGGCCTCCTCGGGGGCGATGATGCCCGAGCGTCCCAGCATCGTGGCGTGCGCGATGCTGCCGAGGATGTCGGCCCGGTACAGCCGCTGGTCGAACGGCAGCGACGTCGTGAACGCGGCGATCTGCGGGTCCGGCTCGCCCCGGAAACGGCCGCCCCACAGCCGGGCGGTGACCGAATCCCCCTTGCGGGGCTGTCGGGCGTCCGGCACGCTACGGCCTCCGAGCGGAGCGCCGTCCCGGACCCGGCACGGCCGGCCGCGGGACGTCCTCACCCGCGTCGCGGGCACGCTCCGGCTTACCTTTGCTCGACTCCTCGCTTACCTTTGTACTACTCCTCGCTTCGATCGGCTTTCGATCGGCCTTGCCTCGCGCGCCCGGCGTGAGATCCCGGACGAGCTCCGGATTGATCTCGGCGAACACTTTGGCCGGGAGGCCGAACAGGCGGATGAAACCGGCGGCGTCGCCCTGATTGTAGCCCGTGCTCCGGCCGAAGGTCGCCAGATCATGGCTGTACAGCGACCGCGGCGCCCTGCGGCCGACGACCGTGGCCGCGCCCTTGAAGAGTTTGACCCTGACGGTCCCCGTCACCGTTTCCTGCGTGGCCGTCACGAACGCGTCGAGGGCCCGCCGCAGCGGCGAGTACCAGAGCCCGTTGTACACGAGCTCCGCGTACTTGGGGGCCACCAGCGCCTTGTAGTGCTGGGTGTCTCGATCGAGGGTAATCGTCTCGAGGTGGTGGTGGGCCTCCGCCAGCACGGTCCCGCCGGGCGTCTCATAGACGCCGCGGCTCTTCATGCCGACGAGCCGGTTCTCGACGATATCCACCCGCCCCACCCCGTGCGCGCCGGCGAGGCGATTGAGGGTGGAGACCAGCGCGACGGGATCCAGGGAGCGCCCGTCCACGCTCACCGGCGCCCCGCGCTCGAACCCGATCTCGATGTGGGCGCCGGCCTCCGGCGCGTCCTCGGGATCCACGGTGAGCCGGTGCATCCCCCTCGGCGGTTCCGCCCAGGGATCCTCGAGGATTCCGCTCTCGAAGCTGAGGTGCCAGAGGTTCTGGTCCATGCTGTAGGGCTTCTCTTTGGTGACCGGCACCGGGACGCCGCGGGCGCGCGCGTACTCGATCTCTTCCTCCCGCGAGCCGAGCGTCCACTCCCGCCACGGCGCGATCACCATGAGGTGGGGCGCCAGCGCCTGGTACGCCAGTTCGAACCGGACCTGGTCGTTCCCCTTGCCGGTGCAGCCGTGGGCCAGCGCGTCACACCCTTCCGCCAGCGCGGCCTCCACCTGGACCCGGGCGATCAGCGGGCGCGCCAGCGACGTCCCGAGCAGGTACCGCCCCTCGTAGATCGCGTCGGCGCGCAGCGCCGGGAAGATGTAGTCCGTGACGAACCGGCGCCGGACGTCCACGACCTCGACCGCATCGGCGCCGCTGCGCTGGGCCTTCGTCCGCACCTCGTCGAAGTCGTCTCCCTGACCGACGTCGGCGACCACGGCGACGACCTGACACCCGTACTGCTCCTTGAGCCAGGGGATGATCACCGAGGTATCCAGGCCGCCGCTGTACGCCAGGGCGACCCGCGTGGGCTGCGTCATCGCGCTCACCTCACCGTCCCGCGGCGGGTCCCGCCGCGGCCTTGCCGGCCTCGGCGCCGACCGCGGCGAGCGCCTGACCGAGGATCCTCACCGCCTCGTCGATGTCGTCGCGCTCGACGATCAGCGGGGGGACGAACCGGACCGCCTTGGGCTGCACGTTGTTCACCAGGAGCCCTCGCGCGAGACACGCGGCGACCACCGGCTCCGACGGGACGCTGAGGCCGATCGCGATCATGAGGCCGCGCCCGCGCACGTCGGTGATGACCGAATGGGTTTTCGCCAGTTCCCGCAGACGCTCCATCAGGTACCCGCCCATCTGCGCCGCGCGCTCGACAAGGTTCTCGTCCCGGATGGCCCCCAGCGCCGCCAGCGCCGCCGTGCAGATCAGCGGCCCCCCGGCGAAGGTCGACCCGTGGCTGCCGGGCTGGAAGGCCTGCGCCAGCTCTCCGCGCGCCACGATCGCGCCGATCGGCACCCCGCCCCCCATGCCTTTCGCCAGCGTCACGATGTCGGGCGTGATCCCGGCATGCTGGTAGGCAAACCATTGGCCGGTGCGGCCGAACCCGGTCTGCACCTCGTCGAGGATCAGCCACACCCCGGCCTGATCGCACAGCGTTCTCAGCCCGCGGAGATACTCGTCATCGGCGGGGTTGATCCCCCCTTCGCCCTGAATCGGCTCCATGAACACCGCCGCCGTCTTCGCCGTGAGGGCGCGGTCGACGGCGGCGAGATCGTTGAACGGCACCTCGATGAACCCCGGGACGAGCGGCTGGAATCCCTCGTGATACTTGGACACCATGGTCGCGGACAGGGCCCCCATCGTTCGCCCGTGAAACCCGTGGCTGGCGACGATGATCTCGAACGCGTCGCGGCCGCGCACCTGACGGGCGGACTTCCGCGCCAGCTTGATCGCCGCCCCCGAGGCCTCCGCCCCGCTGTTGCAGAAAAACACCCGTCCGTCGGGGATCCCGGTCAGATCGACCAGGAGGCGGCCGAGCTCGGCCTGCTGCGGGATCTGGTAGAGGTTGGAGACATGGATGAGCCGCGTGGCCTGCTGCTGGATCGCCCGGACGTGGCTGGGGTGACAGTGCCCCAGGACATCGACCGCGATGCCGGCCACGAAGTCGAGGTACTCCTTTCCGTCGGCGTCCCAGAGCCTGACCCCCTGGCCTTCCACGAACGCCACCGGCCACCGCCGGTAATTCGGCATCAGCACGCGGCCTGCCAGGTCGATCGTCTCTTGTGTCGTCATCTCCCACCCCGCGCTCGTTTTTGCCTTCCCTTCGCACTACTCCTCGCTTCGATTGGCCTTCGATCGGCTTTCGATCGGCCTCCGGTCAGGGGACGAGCATCGTCCCGGCCGCGAGACAGGCGTTGATCTTCGGGAGCATCCCGCGGCTGACCGTCCCGTCCTCGATCAGCGCCGCCACATCGGCCGCCCGCAGCTCCGAGATCAGTTCCCGGGTCCCGTCGTAATCCCGGTACACGCCCGGGACGTCGGTGAGCAGGACGAATTTGCCGGCGCCGACGGCCACGGCGAGCGCGCCCGCCGCCGTGTCGGCGTTGAGATTGTAACTCATCCCGTCCTCCCCGATCCCCAGCGACGCGACCACGGGGATGTACCCCTGCGCGCTGAGCTGGAGCACGAGCTCCGGGTGTACCTCGTGCACCTCGCCCACCTGGCCGAGATCGACATCGCCGCGGTACTTGCGGGCGACCAGCATCCGCCCATCCTTGCCGCTGAGCCCCACCGCCTGCCCGCCCTCGCGGATGATCATCGACACGATCGCCTTATTCGTGCGGCCCGCCAGGACCATTTCCACGACGTCCATCGTCTCCGCGTCGGTCACCCGGAGCCCCTGGACGAATGTCGACTCCTTCCCCAGGCGCTCCAGAACGCGGGTGATCTCCGGTCCGCCGCCGTGGACCAGAACGGGATGGATGCCGGCGCCCTTGAGGAGCACGAGATCCTGCACCAGGGTGCCGCCGCCGTTGGCATCGAGCACGCTCCCGCCGAACTTGACGACGACGGTCTTCCCTTTCCAGGCGTTCACGTACCGGAGGCCCTGCGCGATCACCAGGCCCTGCTCGGCGACGGCGCCGGCGACCATCTCAGGAAAGCTCCCCGGCGTTTTCCTTGACATACTCCTCCGAAAGATCGCAGGTCCAGACCACCGCCTCCCCCCGACCGAGGCCGAGGTCCACCGTCACCTGAACGCTTTCCCCAGCCAGGTGCTCCCCC
>VBAN01000418.1 GCA_005882445.1 Candidatus Segetimicrobium genomatis
GTGACCAAATGACGGGGCGGCGGCGCTGGGCCGGGACCGGGGTCGCATGCGCCCTCGCCATCGGCGCGCTCGCGCCCCCGGCCGCGGCGTTCGTGTCGCGCAGCGGGCAGTCGATCGTCGTCACTGAGGCCATCCAGGACGACCTGTACGCCGCGGGCGGCAGGGTCGCGGTGAATGGCCCGGTGGAGGGGGACGTGGTGGCCGCGGGAGGCTCCGTCGACCTGGGCGGGGCCGTGGGCGGAGGCGTGCTGGCGGCGGGCGGCAAGGTGACCGTGACCGGCGCCGTCGGCCGGAGCGCTCGCGCCGCCGCCGGGAGCCTGACCCTCGCGTCGCGGGTCCAAGGCGACGCGGTCCTGGCGGGCGGCGACGTGCATGTGACCCCTGCCGCCCAGATCGGGCGGGACCTGGTCATTCAAGGCGGGAGCGTCACGGTCTCCGGGACGGTGGCTCGGAATGCGTTCATCAACGGCCGAATGGTGGTCGTCGACGGGGTGATTCACGGCAGCGCCGAGATCCAGGGGAACCGGATCGTGCTGCTGCCGACCGCGCGCATCGGAGGAAAGCTGAGCTATCTCGCGGACGTGCCGCTCGAAATTCATCAGGGCGCGCAGTTGACCGGCGGCACGGTCCAGATGGCCCCGCCCTCCCAGCCGGCCTGGGCGCGCGCGGCCCCGTTCGGTTCCGGCGTTCGGTTCTGGAAGGCCTTGCTGGAGGCCGCCGTGCTCCTCATCGTGGGGCTCGTGGCGTTCGGCGCCTCGCCGCGCGGAGTGACCACGGTGATCTTGGAGATCCGGCAGCGGTTTTTGCGGAGCCTGATCTTCGGGTTCGGCATGGTGGTTGCCGTCCCGGTGGCGGCGGTGCTGCTCCTGTTTACGGTGGTGGGCATCCCGATCGCGGGGATCGCGATGCTGTTGTACCTCGCCACCCTGTATCCGAGCCTCGCGTTCACGGCGGCGTGGGCGGGCCATGGAATCCTGAGCTTGATCCCGCGGCCCGTGCCGCCGGCGCCGGACCAATGGGGAGTGGTGTTGGGCGTGGTCGTGCTCGTGGCGCTCTTTGCCGTCCCGTACGCGGGCTGGGCATTCCACCTGCTGGCCTTGTTCGTGGGGTTTGGCGCGTTGTGGGCCACGGTCTGGCGCGCCGTGTGACCGCCTGCGGGCGTCCCGCGGGCGCGCCGCCGAGGGCTTCAGGAGCCGCCGGACGCCGGCGGCGCGAGGTGGCGGGCAAGCCACTCCCGCGCCAGGCGGGCGACCTCCTCCAGGGCCCCGGGCTCTTCGAAGAGATGTGAGGCCCCGGCGATCATCGCGAGCTGCGTCACCCCGGGCAGCTCCCGCATCGCCGCCCTCGTCACGTCGAGCACCGCGAGATCGCGTTCTCCTACGATGAACAGCGCTGGGGCGCGCACCGCCGAAAGATGCGGCCGGGCCAGGTCCGGCCGGCCTCCCCTCGAGACGATCGCGGCCACCATGGCGGGGCGCTGCGCGGCGGCCACCAGCGCGGCCGCCGCGCCGGTGCTGGCGCCGAAGTAGCCGATCGGAAGGCCGCGGGTCTCCGGGTGCGCTCCGAGCCAATCGGTGATCCCGGCGAGGCGGCCGGCGAGCAGACGGATATCGAACCGGAGACGCCCGGTGGCGGCGTCCGAGCGTTCTTCCTCCACGGTCAGCAGGTCGATCAGCAGGGTGGCGAGCCCCGCCTCCCGGAGCGAGCGGGCCACGAATCGGTTGCGCGGGCTGTGCCGGCTGCTGCCCGACCCGTGCGCGAAGAGGACCACGCCGCGCCGTCCGTCGGAGACCTCGAGCGCGCCTTCGAGCACCACCGACCCGGCGGGGATCGCAACCGGCAGGCCCTGGGGCGGCTCCGATGCGCTCTGCACGGACGGGCTACAGCGTCCTGGTCACCTTGCGCAGTCCTCGGGGATGATCGGGATCGATCCCCTTGGCCTGCGAGAGGTGGCAGGCGAGGAGCTGAATCGCCACCCCATAGATGGGCGGCGCGAGCGCGCCCTCTGCCCGCGCCGCCACTCGGATCGGGACGCTCGCCAGGCGCAGCACCGTCTCTTCAGAGGAGAAGATGACGGTCTCCGCCCGTCGCGCGCGGAGGCGGGACGCGACATCCGCCAGGTGGGCCAACACCGGTCCAGGGGACGCGATGAGGAACACCGGGAAGTCCGGCTCGACGAGCGCGATCGGCCCGTGCAGAAGATCGGCCGATGACAGGGGGAGCGCCACGACGTAGCAGGTCTCCATGAGTTTCAGGGCCAGTTCTTTCGCCGTCGCGAAGTCATACCCGCGGGCGGCCACGATGCACTCGCGCATGTACCGGTACCGCTCCGCGATCCCCGCGATGTCCCCGTCCTGCGCCAGGACCGCGCGCTGCGCCTCGGGGATCGCGGCGGCGTCCCGGCTGAGGCGCCGGTCGCCGGCCCATTCGGCGCCGAGCATGGTGAAGGCGATCAACTGGTTGAGGTAGGTCTTGGTCGCCGCCACGCTGCGTTCGTCCCCGGCGTGGGTGAGCACCACCTCGTGCGCGACGCGGGCGAGCGAAGACCGCGGCTGGTTGGTGATCGCCACGGTCAACGCGCCGCGGGCGCGGGCCGCTTCCAGGAAGGCGACGATGTCGGTGGACTGGCCCGACTGCGAGATGCCCACCGCCACGTACCGGCGCAGCCGGAGGCGTCCGCCCAGCAGGGTGATGATCGAGGGCGCCGCGAGCGTGACCGGGACCCCGAGGCGGGTCTCGAGGAGGTACTTGCCGTACAGCGCCGCGTTGTCTGAGCTGCCGCGCGCGGCCATGAGGATGCCGGCGGGCCGGCGCCGCCGAAGCCGCGCCCCGAGCGTCCGGATCCGCGCTCCCTCCCGCTCCAGGAGACGGGCGGCGGCCGAGGGGGCTTCCCGGATCTCCTTGAGCATGAACCGCGCCCCGGCCGAGGGACTCCCCACCGTCGTGGATCCGCCCCTCATCCGACCACGACGGTGGCGCCGTCCTCGGCGCACTGATAGGGAAGGCCGGACGCTCTGGCAAGCATGTCGGCGCCCAGATGCGTGAGGATCACCCGCCTGGCGGAGAGATCGCCGAGGTGCGCGGTCAGGGTTTCCAGATCCATGTGCAGGCTGGTCTTCTTGTTGAACAAGTACGCTTCGACAATGAACAGGTCCGCGCCCCGGGCGGCCTCGACGAGGGCGTCCGTCCAGCCCGTATCCCCCGAGTAGGTGATGATCTTCCCGCCGCACTCGATGCGGAGCGCGAATGGAGGATCGCCGGAGGGATGCTCGACCACATACGGCGTGACCGTGATGCCGCCCAGCGCCTGGGGGCGTTCGGGCCGGAGTTCGATCAGCTCCCGGGGGAAGCCGGACTGGATGCGGGACGAGTCGGGGAACAGGACCTCCATGGCGTCGGTGAGCCGCTTCCGCAGGCCCGGCGGGCCGGCGATCACCAGGGGCCGGGTGCGCTTGCGGAGGATCTGGGCGTCCAGCAGGAAGAAGGGAAGCCCGCCGAAGTGATCGCCGTGCAGATGGCTGAGGAGGATCAGATCGATCTCCGCGGGATCGACCCCGAAGCGGTTCATCGCGATCAGCGACGAGGCCCCACAGTCGATCAGGAAGCGGACCGTGTCGGATCGGACCAGAAAGCAGGTCTGGAAGCGTCCGCCGCTGCCGAACGCGTCTCCGCACCCCAGGAACCGCACCGTCACCTGACCCATGGCCCTCCTCCGGGCGGCGCAGCGTGCGCCGCCTCAGAGGTCCGATCCAGGTTGGTAGCCAAGATAAGAGTAGCATGAGGCGACGGTGGGGCGCGCTGCTGGTCGCGGGGGTCCTGATGGCCGGAGGCCTGGTCCAGGTGTCCGCGCAGGGGGGACGGCCGGGAGGGACCCTGCGCGCCGGGCTCGACGCCGATCCGCCGACCTTGGACCCTCACCGCTCGGGGTCGGCGGTGGACCGGCAGGTGTTCCAGAACCTGTTTGACAAGCTCGTGGACGTCGACGATTCGCTGGCGATCGTGCCGATGCTGGCGACATCGTGGGCGATCAGCGCGGACGGACGGACCGTGACCCTGAGGCTTCGCCAGGGGGTCACCTTTCACGACGGCACGCCGTTCAACGCCGAGGCGGTGAAGGCGAACTTCGACCGCATGCAGGATCCGCACTTCCCCTCGGCGCGGCGGAGCGAGATCCGGCCGGTCGAGAAAGTCGTGGCGGCCGATCCCTCCACGGTGCAGCTCGTGCTGGAGCGCCCCTACAGCCCGCTGCTGTATGTGCTGACCGACCGGGCCGGGATGATGGTGTCGCCGGCGGCCGCCCAAAAAGAAGGCCTCGACTTCGC
>VBAN01000419.1:0-1642 GCA_005882445.1 Candidatus Segetimicrobium genomatis
GTCTCGTCGTTGAAGAGGCCCTTGGCCAGGATCCGCGCCAGCGAGATGTCGAACCCGGCGTAATTGCCCTGCTCGTCCTGAAAGTGCCATGGAGGATTCCCGTTGCCCGTCCCCACGATCAGCGTCTTCCGGCTGATGATGTCGTACAGCCGGCTCTTCGTCTGCTGCTGGGCCGCGGCGTTCGTCGCCAGAAACGCCGTGGCCAGGGTTCCCGCTCCGGCGGCCGCCGCCCACCGGCTCACCCCGCCGGCCGCCGCGGCGCCTGCCGAGCCGGCCAGCAGGGCCCGCCGGGTCACCATCGTCTCTGCCAATCCCGCGATGGCCTTCGTCGCGCTGTCTTCGCCGCTCATTCCCTCACCCCCCGGTCTTGGTCAGAGCCGCACGGTGGCGCCGGCATCCCCAGACGACCCCTGGCGATGCCGGGCGTCGAGCACCTGTTTCAGGCGCAGGGCAACGATCTCCTCTTCGCCCGGCTCGAGCGTCTGCGGATTGAGCACGAGCCCGCCGCGATGGTCGCCCACCACGACCGCGGGGTCGCCGGACTGCAGCGCGGTCATGACCGCCTCCGTGGACGGCGCGTCCGGGTGCAGGTCGACGTAGGCCCGCGGGATGCCCACGGGCTGGATGCCTGGGTCCGCCGGACACACCCGGCGGGCGGCGACGCCGCGGATCCCCTGGACGGCGTCGACCAGGAAGGCGACCTGCCGCTCCCAGCGGGCCATGTCCGCCGAGTGGTCGAGCGTCAGGTAGCGCTCCACCGCCGCCACCAGACCCACGATCTCTTCCTTTCCGGCCTTCATCGGGCGGCCGATCCGCTGATGGGGATTGCTGTTCAGGCGGCAGCCGCGGACAAGGTCGGGGCGGCCGGCGACGAGCCCGGACGCCTGCGGGCCGCGCAGGGCCTTCCCGCCGCTGAAGATCGCCAGCGCCGCCCCGCGCTGAATGAACGCCCACAGGTTCTCGACGGGAGGGAGCTCCGCGGCCGCGTCCACGATCACCGGGATGTTTCGCTGCGAGGCGATCCGCACAACGGTCTCCAAGGGAAGCGAGCCGCCGGCGTCCGCGAATTGCGCGACAAAGGCGACGGCCACGACCTCCGGGGTGAGGACGGCCTCGAGTTCCCACGGCTCTGTCCGGTCCGCGCCTCCAAACTCTGCGAAGACGGCGCCCGGCAACCGCAGACATTGATCGTACCGGTTCCGGTGAGAGCGGTGGATGGCGATGGTGTGGGGGAGCCCGCCGGTATCCGGGAGCCGGGCCATCCGCGCCGGATCCTCCCCGGCAATGCAGGCCGACGCCGCGAGCGCGAGGCCGGCGGCCGCGCCGCTGGAGACAAAGACCGCGGGCACACCCAGCAGGCCGGCCAGGTGATCTCCGGCCCGTTCGTGCAGTTCGTTGACGTCCACGAAGGCGTGGGCCGCGGCGGCCATCGCGTCCAGCACCTCGGGCGGCATGAGCGATCCGCCCACTCGGGTCACGGTTCCCCAGGCGTTGATGAGGCGCCGGACCCCGAGCGGCGCGTATGGGTCGGAGTTCCGCAAGACCTGGGGGCTCCGCGTCATCGATCCTCTCCCCTTTCCACTCGACCTCCCGGGGCGCGGGCGGCGTCCGGGCCAATACCACGAGGCCGGCAGTGTGCCGG
>VBAN01000419.1:1874-3711 GCA_005882445.1 Candidatus Segetimicrobium genomatis
GCCATGCGACGGCACGTCCTCTGGAACGTCTATCCCAGTATCGCTCCTCGACGGTCTGATGTCCAGACGGTTCGAGGCCTCCATTGAAATGCCCGGAATATTGCGCCAGCCGGGACCCTATGGTACGCTCAGTTTCGCCCGGATCAAGCCTTCTGGGAGGGCCGTCGTGGAGCACCGCTGGCCGCTTACTCATGCGCGACGGCTCGTTGACGTTGTCGATGTCACCGAGCCGAACCTGATGCGGGAGCAGTTCCCGTACGAGCGCCCGCCCAAAGTGCTGTTCGACGGCGTGGAAGTTCCCCTCGATCCCCCCGACGAGATTCTCATTACGGACACAACGTTCCGCGACGGACAGCAGGCTCGGGCGCCGCTCGAGGTCGCGCAGATCATCCGGCTGTTCGACCTGCTTCACCGGCTGAGCGGACCCAACGGGGTGATCCGGAAGAGCGAATTCTTCCTGTACGGCGTCCGCGACCGTCAGGCGGTGGCTCAGGTGTTGTCCCGCGGGTACCGGTACCCTGAGGTCACCGGATGGGTTCGGGCCAAGCGTGAGGACCTCCGCCTGGTGCGGGAAGCGGGCCTGAGCGAGACGGGCATCCTGACCTCCTGCTCCGACTACCATATATTCCTCAAACTCGGGTGGACCCGGCGCAAGGCGCTCGATAACTACGTGGGGGTGGTTTCCGAGGCGCTGGCCCAAGGGCTCCGCGTGCGCTGTCACCTCGAGGACCTGACCCGGGCGGATGTCCATGGGTTCGTCGTCCCCCTGGCTCAACGGCTGATGGCGCTGGCCGAGCAGGCCCGTCTTCCGGTCATCCTACGTTTGTGCGACACGATGGGGTACGGCGTCCCCTACCCCGGCGCGGTGCTGCCGCGCAGCGTCCCTCGCCTCGTGCATGCCATGACCCATGACGCCGGCGTGCCGACCGCGTGGCTGGAGTGGCACGGCCACAACGACTTCTACAAGGTCTTGGTCAACGCCAGCACGGCCTGGCTGTACGGATGCGCCGCCGCCAACGGCACCTTGCTCGGCTACGGCGAGCGGACCGGCAACACCCCGCTGGAGGGGCTGGTGTTCGAATACGCGGGGTTGATGGGCGGTCTCAACGGCATGGACACGACGGCGATCACCGAGATCGCGGAGTACATGGAGCGGGAGTGTCAGTACCCGATCCCGGCATCGCAGCCGTTTGTCGGCCGCGCCTTCAACGCGACCTCGGCGGGCATCCACGCGGACGGGGCGATGAAGAACGAGGAGATCTACAACATCTTCGACACGGGGGCGCTGCTGAACCGTCCCCCGGCGGTGAATGTGACCGACCGGTCGGGGGTGGCGGGAGTCGCGCTGTGGATCCGGCAGCACACGGGGCGCAACCTCTCGAAGGACCACCCGGCCGTTGAGGCGATTCACGCCTGGGTCAACGCGCAGTACGCGGCGGGGCGGACGACCGCGGTTTCGGACGAAGAGATGGCCGCGCAGGTCACACGGCATCTGCAGGAAGTCACGCTGTCGTGACCGGTTCGGCCGGGGTCTACATTTCTCCCCGGGTGGGCATAGGACTGTTGCATTCACAACGAGGTGTCGTTCGTGGAGCTCCGGCCTGTTGAAATCGCGATGCGTCGGTTCTCCAGGACCGCCTTGGGGCTGGATCCCAAGGAGGTCAGGGAGTTTTTGGCCGAAGTAGCCGCGGCGGTTGAACGTCTAAACAGCGAGCTCGCCAAGATTTCGATGGAGCGGAAGACGGCGGCCACCGGCGGCGACGATCTCCGGCGGCAGCTGGAGGCCGCCAACGCGAAGATCGCCGAGTTTCACCAGAAGGAAAGCCTGCTCTCCAAG
>VBAN01000088.1 GCA_005882445.1 Candidatus Segetimicrobium genomatis
CAAGGCCGTTGGCATTGGACAGGACCCAGACGTCGTTGAGGACGGCGAGATCGCCCCGGCCTCCAAAGATGATCAACTGGTTATCGGCCGCGTCATAGACCCCGCCGGAGCCGATCTCCCCACGAGGCTCCGGCAGCGGGCCGAACGGGTTGAGCTGCGTCCAGACCGGCATGCCCCCGAGCCCGTTGGCATTCGAGAGGATCCAGACATCGTTCCTCTTACTGCAGGCTTCGCTTCCGCCGAACACGATCAGCCGGTTGTTGGCCGCGTCGTAGACCACGACACTTGTGCGGCGAGGTGAGGGAGCCAACCCCGAGGGGACGAGCGGCGTCCACGACGGCGTGCCCCCCGACCCGTTGGCGTTCGTCAGGACCCAGACATCATTGGCGGTTCCGCCATTCACGTACGATATACACGCGCCGGTGACGGCGGGGTAGTCCACGTAGGCCCCGCCGAAGACGATCAGCCGGTTGCTGCCCGGGTCATAGGCCGCGCCGGAGCCAAACCGCGGGTTTGGAGCGAGACCAAAGGGCGCGAGCTGGCTCCATGCGGGTGTCCCGCCGAGGCCGTCGGCGTTGGCCAAGACCCAGACATCGTTGTAGTAGCTGCTGGTTGCGGAGAGCCCGGCTTCTCCGCCGAACACGATCATCGAATTCGTTGTTGGATCATACGCCGTGGCAGGAACAATCCGCGCGCCCGGCGGCCCACCGGTGGGCTGGAGCTGGGTCCAGGCGGGGTTGCCGGGCTGCGCGTACGCCAGCTGGCTCAGTCCGAAAAGAACAACGATCGCCGCAAGACGCACTACGGCGATCCTGCTGTTGCGCATAGGCCTCCCCCTCGAGAGGTTAACGATGGCTGAAGACTGCTCTCCACTTCAGGGTGATGGACGAATGCGGGTTCGGCCACCCAGAGGACTCCTGAGATGGGCCGGTTATAACCCTCGCCTTCGACATAAGGGAAACTCCTCATACAGATCAGGAGAACCCCTGTTCGATGGGGTTCGACGGAGCCCACCGGCTCTGCGTTTATGCCGGCGGCCCGGTGCGCTCACGCAGAACGAACCGCTGCACCTTTCCCGTCGTGGTCAGAGGCAATTCGTCGACAAACTCGATGCTCCGGGGATAGGCGTGCAACCCCACCCGGTCCTTCACCATCTGCTGAAGCTCGGCCGTGAGGCGGGCATGCGGCGGGATGGTAGGACCCGAATGCGGCGCCAGGCCGGAGGCCAGCCGGACGAAGGCTTTGACCACCTGGCCCCGCTCGGGGTCGGGGATGCCCACCACCGCCGCCATGGCGACGGCCGGATGCCGCAGCAGACACTCCTCCACCTCCCCCGGCCCGATGCGGTAGGCGCCGCTTTTGATCATGTCGTCCTTCCGCGCCTTGAACCACAGATATCCGTCCTCGTCCTTGACGGCCAGATCCCCCATCAGAGCCCAGTCACCGGCAAACTTTTGCCGGGTGGCCTCGGGGTTATTCCAGTACTCCAGGAACATGACGGGGTCGGGCCGTCGCACGGCAACCTCGCCGATGGTTCCCGGAGGAGCCGGATGCCCCGCCTCGTCCAGCACATCCACCTGGTGCCCGGGATAGGGCCGGCCGAAACTGCCGGTCCGGACCGTGAGGAGTTCCGCGCAGTTCCCGGCCACGAGGTTCATTTCCGTTTGTCCAAAGAACTCGTTGATCGTGACCCCGAGCGCCTCACGCCCCCACCCGATCAACTCCTCTCCCACCGCCTCGCCGGCGCTGTACACGGATCGCAGGCGCACACCGGCCCGGGGGCCGCGCGTGTGGGCCTGACGCATCAGCTTCAGCGCGGTCGAGAAGAGAAACGTGTTGCGGATCTGATGGCGCTCCAAGACCCAGAAGGCCCGTTCGGGATCGAACTTGGGCTGACGAAAGGTCACCAGGGGGATGCCGTAGTGCCATCCGGCCCACAGCACGTTGAAGAGCCCGCCGATCCACGCCCAGTCCGCGGGCGACCAAAGACGGTCGCCCGGGCGGGGGGCCAGGTTATTGAAGAGGACGAACGCGGGCAGGTGCCCGATCAGGGCCGCATGCGGGAGCACGGCGCCCTTGGGCGGTCCCGTGGTCCCGGACGTGTACATGATCTGGGCCGGGTCGTAAGGAAGGGTCTCGACCGGCGTGCACGCATCGGCGGCGCGCTCCTCCAGCGTAGCCGCGGCCAGCGCTCCCGGGACGCCCAGCGCGGCCTCGTCCACGGCGATGAGGTGCCGCAGGTCGGGAAGACGCTGCCTGATCCGGTCGAGCTTTGCCGCGGCCAGGCCGTCGAAGACCACCGTCTGCGCCCCGCTGTCCCGCAGCCGGAACTCCAGACTGTCGTCGCCAAACAGCACGGACAGCGGCACAGCGATGGCCCCCAGCTTATAGGCGGCGATATGGGCCAAGGGCACCTCGGGCCGCTGCGGCAGCACGATCGCCAGACGATCCCCCCGCCCAACGCCTAGGGCCCGCAGCGCATTCGCCCAGCGGTTCGACCGCCGCGCCAGCTCCGCGAAGGTGTAGGGGATCCCCTCCCCCGTGGTGACGTCGAGCAGCGCCAGGCGACCGGGATCGGACGCCCATTTGTCGCAGACGTCCACCCCGATGTTGTAGACGGCCGGGATCCGCCAGCGAAAGGCCGCGCGGAGCGCGTCGAACGGCCGGTGGTCGAAGCGCACGAGCTCCATCCGAAGCCCCACGTCACGGCGTGCAGACGTCTCGACTCACGCCCGCCTGCGCGCGCCGGGCGCGGTCCCGGCGCGCCTCGAAACGGCCCGCGCGGGTCTGACGCGCGCGACCCTTGGTCTCTACTCCTCGCCTCGATCGGCGTTACCTTGGCCCTACTCCTCGCTTCGATCGGCGTTCGCGCGGCCGGCCGTGGACCCGCCTGCCGGGGTCCGGCGGGCGAGCACCGTCCTGAGGGCGGCGGCGATCCGGTCGTGGGTCACCGAGAGATCCTCGGGAAGGACCTTGTCCTCTCCCAGCACCGGAATGAAGTTCGTGTCGCCCACCCACCGCGGGACCACGTGCAGGTGCAGGTGATCGGTGATCCCCGCGCCGGCGGCGCGTCCGAAATTCGCGCCGACGTTGAACCCCTCGGAGCCGTACGCTTCCCGGATCGCCTCCATTGCCGCGGTGGTCAGGTGGATCCATTCCAGGATCTCCGCGTCCTCCAGCACGCCCAGATCAGCGACGTGCCGGCGCGGCACGACCATGAGATGCCCGGAGTTGTACGGGAACGTGTTGAGGATGGCGAACATCCGCTGCCCCTGATAGACGATCCGGTGCTCACGATCCCGGCCCTCCCGGGGAAGCGAACAGAAGATGCAGTCCTTCCGCGGGGGTCCCTTGAAGTACTGGATCCGCCAGGGCGCCCACAGGTACTTCATCCGACCCGGCCCCGCCTCAGCAATTCGACCGCCTGCTGGGCGGCCGCCTGCTCGGCCTCCTTTTTGCTGCGGCCCCGGCCCTCCCCGAGGGTGCGGCCGTTCACTTCCACGACCGCCACGAACGCCCGGTCGTGCTCCGGTCCGCGCTGGCCGGTGATCCGGTACCGGGGAAGCCGCCGCTCCTGCTGCTGGACCAGCTCCTGCAGCTGGCTCTTGTAATCCCCTTCCCCGGGTTCCTCCAGGCGGCTCAATTCGCCGGCGAAGACCCGCGTCACGCAGTAGTGGGCGACGCCGTATCCCGAGTCGATGTAGACCGCCCCCAGGACCGCCTCCAGCGCATCCGCCAGCAGGGCGGGCCGTGATCGCCCCCCGCCCTTCTCCTCTCCCCGGCCGAGCAGGACGTAGCGCCCGAGGTCGAGCTCCCGGGCGACGCGGGCCAGCCCGCCCTCGCTGACGATGCTCGCCCGCAGGCGCGCCAGATCCCCTTCCAGCCGGCCGGGAAAGCGCCGGTAGAGGTAGTCGCTGATGGCGAGGTTGAGGACGGAATCGCCGAGGAACTCCAACCGCTCGTAGTTCTCGCCGTGGGGGGTTCGGCCTTCGGCCGCGGCGGAGCCGTGGACGAGGGCGAGATGGAGCAGGGACCGATCGCGGAACCGGACGCCGAGCTTCGCCTCGAGGTCGGCGACCAGGGCCTCCCGTTCAGGAGGGAGGGCTAATTCCTCCGTCCCCCCCAGTCCGGCGGTCCCCGAAGGGATCGGGCCCGCCGCCGGGGGGCGCGCGGAAGCGTCCACCGTCAGGCCGGCCTCCGCAGCACCAGGATGGCGTTGTGCCCTCCGAAGCCGAACGCGTTGGACATCGCCACGTCGATGCGGGCGCGCCGCGGCGTGTTCGGGATGTAGTCGAGGTCGCACGCGGGGTCCGGGACCTCGTAGTTGATCGTGGGCGGGAGGATGTCCCGCTCGATCACCAGGGCGCAGGCCACCGCTTCCACGCCGCCGGCGGCGCCGAGGAGGTGCGAGGTCATGGATTTCGTGGAGCTGATCGGCACGCGCCGCGCATGGTCGCCCCAGACCCGCTTGATGGCCAGGGTCTCGAGCCGGTCGTTGTAGGGGGTGCTGGTGCCGTGGGCGTTGATGTACCCCACCTGTTGGGGCTCGACGCCGGCGTCCCGCAGCGCCATGTGCATCGCCCGGGCGGCCCCATCACCCTCCGGATCAGGCTGGGTAATATGGAAGGCGTCGGCGCTGGTGCCGTAGCCCGCCATCTCCGCGTAGATCCGGGCGCCCCGCCGCTCGGCGTGCTCCCATTCCTCGAGCACGACGATCCCCGCCCCCTCCCCCATCACGAATCCGTCCCGCCCGGCGTCGAAGGGGCGGACGGCCTGCTCGGGCGCGTCGTTGCGCGTGCTCATGGCCTTCATCGAGCAGAAGCCCGCGAGGCTGAGCGGGGTCAGGGCGGCTTCGCTGCCGCCGCAGATCATGGCCACGGCCTCGTCGCGCTGGATCACCCGAAACGCGTCGCCGATCGCATGCCCGCCGGTGGCGCACGCCGACACGATCGAGAGGTTCGGGCCTTTGGCGCCGTGGGCGATGCTGACGGCGCCGGAGGCCATGTTGACGATGATCATCGTGGCGAAGAAGGGGCTGACACGGCCGGGGCCGCGCTCCAGCAGCACCCGGTGCTGCTCCTCCCAGGTGGCCGCGCCGCCGATCCCCGATCCGATGATCACGCCCACCCGATCGGCGTTCCGAGGGGTGATCGCGAAGCCCGAGTCGTCCACCGCCAGCCGGGACGCCCCCAGCGCGAGCTGGACGAACCGGTCGTTGCGGCGGACCTCCTTGCGGTCCATGAACTGCGTGGGGTCGAATCCCGGGATCTCGCCCGCGATCTGCGTGTCGTACGGCGTGGGATCGAACGCGGTAATCCGGCGGACCCCCGAGCGGCCCTCCATCAGCCCGGTCCAGAAGTCGTCCTTCCCGGTGCCGATCGGGGTGATGACACCGACACCGGTCAGGGCGACGCGTTTGCCCATGCGGTTCGCCCTCGTGTCCCTAGGGGACGCGCCTATTCCGTCGGCGCTTCGACGTGGCTGTCGATGTATTTTGCGGCCTCCCCGACGGTGGCGATCTTCTCCGCTTCCTCGTCGGGAATCTCCAGGTCGAACTCGTCCTCCAGCGCCATGACGAGCTCGACCACATCGAGCGAATCGGCGCCCAGATCCTCGACGAACTTCGATTGAGGCGTCACCTCGTTCGCCTCCACGCCGAGCTGCTCCACCACGATCGCCTTCACGCGATCGAACACCGGTGCGGCCATTGCGTATCCACCCCCTGATCTCCTACCGCATCACCAGACCGCCGTCCACGTTCAAGACCTGACCCGTGATGTAACTGGCTTCTTCCGAGGCGAAAAAGGCCACGGCGGCCGCCACTTCCTCGGGGCGGCCGGTGCGGCCCATCGGGATGTGATCGACGAACCGGGCGCGCTGGTCCTCCCGGAGCGTCGCCGTCAACCCGGCTTCGATGTATCCCGGGGCGACGGCATTGACCGTGATGCCGCGGCCGGCGACTTCCTTCGCCACGGCCTTGGTGAACCCGATGACCGCGGCCTTTGCCGCGATGTAGTTCGCCTGGCCCGGATTCCCGACCTCGGCGACGATGGAGCTGATGTTCACGATCCGCCCCCACCGCTGACGGAGCATCTCCCGCAGGCAGGCCCGGGTGAGATAGAACGCCGCGTGCAGGTTGATCGCCATGATGTCGTGCCAGTCTTCGTCCCGCATCCGGATCAGGAGCCCGTCCCGGGTCAGCCCCGAGTTGTTGATCACGATGTCCAGGCGGCCGCGCCATTCCCCCGCCGCGTCGATCGCCCGCCGGCACTCGTCGGCGCTGGTGATATCGGCCTGCAGCACCATGGCGGACCCGCCGGTCTCCTCGACGCGTTTCCGGGTGCGCTCCGCCGCCCCGGTGTTCTGATGATAGTGGACCACGACGCCGGCGCCTTCGCGGGCCAGCCGGATCGCGATCGCCGATCCGATCCCCCCGGAGGCTCCCGTGACGAAGGCGACGCGCTCGGCGAGGCTCATCGGACCTGTTGGCCGAAGATCACGTCGAGGGCTTCGTCCCGCGACGCGACGTCCTCGACGTGGCAGGGGACGACCGGCACCGTCTTGCGGATCATCCCCGAAAGCGTGGTCCCGGGTCCGATCTCGACAAACTGCCGCGCCCCCATCTCATACATGACCCGGATCGACTGTTCCCACAGCACGGCCGAGGTCACCTGGTCGAGCAGCGCGCGGCGGATCTGATCCGCCTGCCGGACCGGTTGGGCGGACGTGTTCACCACCACGGGGATGCGGGCGTCGTGGACGGGGGTCCGGTCGAGGTCACCCGCCAGCCGCTCCGCCGCCGGCCGCATCAGGCGGGTGTGGAACGGTGCGCTCACCGCGAGGGGCACCGCCCGCCGGGCGCCGCGCGTCCGCGCGGCCGCCACGACCTCCTTGACCGCCGGGGCCTCCCCGCCGATCACGACCTGGCCGGGGCTGTTGAAGTTCGACGGCTCGACCACCCCGAGATGCGCGTGCGAGTCGCACAGCGTCCGCACCTGGTCGGGGGTCAGGCCCATTACCGCCACCATCATGGTCTCCTGTCCCTGGGTCGCCTCTTCCATGTAGATGCCCCGCAGCCTCACCAGCCCGACCGCGTCCTCGAGGTGGAGGGAGCCGGCGCAGACCAGGGCGGTGTACTCCCCCAGGGCAGCGTGGCGAGGCAGGCGAGGCTGGCGGCCAGGATGGCGGGCTGGGTATTCGCGGTGGCGCGGAGGGCGTCCTCCGGGCCGTTCGCGCAGAGGTCCAGCAGGTCCACCCCGGTCGCCGCGCTGGCGCGATCGAAGACCTCGCGGGCCTGCGGGAACTGCTCGGCGAGCTCCCGGCCCATCCCGACATACTGGGCGCCCTGTCCCGGGAAGACCGCCGCGAATGGGGCGTGGGGCGGCGCGCTCAGCAAGCACCTCCCCATCGGATGGCGCAGGCGCCCCAAGTGTAGCCGGCCCCAAAGGTGACGAGAACGCCGATCCGGCCCTCCTCGATGCGCCCCGCCTGCACGGCCTCGTAGAGAGCGACCGGGACCGAGGCCGCCGAGGTGTTGCCGTAGCGCTGGACGTTGATGAAGAACTTGCTCAATGGGACGTGAAGCCGGCGCGCCGAGGATTCGATGATGCGGATGTTGGCCTGGTGGGGGATGACAAAATCCACATCCGCCGGCCCCAGTTCGGCCCGCCGCAGCGCCTCCGCGGCCGCCGCTGGAATCGCCCGGACCGCGAACTGGTAGACCTCGGGCCCCTTCATCGTGATGTAATGCTCGCCCCGCTCCACCGTCTCGAACGACGCCGGGCGGCGGCTGCCGCCCCCGGTCAGGCACAGCGTCTCCTCGCCGCTCCCGTCTCCACCCAGGCAGAACGAGAGGAACCCATGGCCGGGGCGCGCCGGCCGCAGCACCGCCGCGCCGGCGCAATCCCCAAAGAGGATACATGTTGCGCGGTCCCGCCAGTTGGTGATGCGGGAGAGCGTCTCCGCGCCCACCACCAGCACCGTCTCAGCCTGCCCCGACGCGATGGCCCCATGCGCGACGCTGAGGCCGTAGACAAAACTCGAGCAGGCCGCCGAGACATCCAGGCAGCCGATGTTCCGGGCGCCCAGCCGCTTCTGGAGAAGACAGGCGACGTTGGGGAACACCATGTCGGGAGTCGTCGTCCCCACCACGATGAAATCGAGATCGGTGGCCGCCATCCCCGCCGTCCGCAGCGCCTCGCGCGCGGCCCGGTAGGCGAGGTCGGAGGTGGCCTCGGAGGGTGCGGCGATCCGGCGCTCCCGCACGCCGGTGCGCTTCCGGATCCACTCGTCGGTCGTGTCCACGGTCTTGGCGAGTTCGATGTTGGTGAGGACCCGCTCGGGGAGGTAACACCCGAGTCCCGCGATCGTGGATCCCGCGCCGATGTTGCGCGGCAGCACCCGTCGGGGGGCGCTGTCGATGAGCGCGGCGGCGCGGCGCGGCCTCACGCGTCGGCGGGAGTCCCCTGCGAGAGGGGGAGCTCTGCCTCTCCATCCGCCTGTTCGGCATCCCTGACCGGGGGGGCGCCGCCCGGAGCCGCCAGGGGGCGCAGGTGGGAGAGCCGGGCGATATCGGCCTGGATGGTGTCCACCATCCGGGCGCGGACCGATTCGGCGGCCAGCGCGATGGAATTGCGGATCGCTTTGGCCTTCGAGCTGCCGTGGGTGATGATGCAGATCCCGTTGACGCCGAGCAGCGGGGCCCCGCCGTGCTCCGTGTAATCCATCCGGCGGGCCAGCGCCCGCAGGCGCGGGGTCGCCAGCAGCACGCCCAGCCGGACGAACATGCCGCGGCCGAGCTCCTCGCGGAGCAGGGTAAAGATCCCGAGGGCCAGCCCCTCGCCGAATTTCAGGAGCAGGTTGCCCACGAACCCATCGCAGACGACCACATCCGCGGCACCGCCGAAGAAATCGCGGCCTTCGACATTTCCGATGAAGTTCACGCCGGAGCGCCGCAAGAGCTCGCCGGCCGCGATCACCAGCTCGTTCCCCTTGGTCTCCTCGGCGCCGTTGCTCATGATCCCGATGCGCGGCTCGGAGATGCCGAGCCCCCGGCTCGCGTACACGCTGCCCATGATGGCAAACTGCAGGAGGTGCTTGGGCCGGCACCCAGGGTCAGCAGCGCCGCGGCCATCGCCGCCCCGGTGTTGCCCGCGCTCACCACCGCGTCGGCCTCGCCGCGCCGCAGGGCCTCCACGGCCACGAGGATCGACGCCTGCCGCTTGCGCCGGAGGGCCATGGCCGGCGCCTCCGCCATGCCGATGACTTCGGGAGCGTCGAGCACGCGGATGGGGAGTGAGCTTCCGCCCGCGGCCTGGATCTCGTCGCGAATGCGGGCGGCCGGACCCACGAGGACGACCTCAACGCCGAGCTCGCGCGCGGCCGCGACCGCGCCCGTGACGAGTTCCCGGGGGGCGTGGTCGCCGCCCATCGCATCGAGCGCGACCCGCAGCCTCGCCTCCTTCGTGCGCGTCACACGCTGCACTCTAAGTGCTCGGCTTCTCCTCGGGAGCCTTCACCTCGATCACCTGCCTCCCCGCGTAATAGCCGCACGTCGGGCAGACGCGGTGAGGCACCATGCGGGCGTGACACTGGGGGCATTCCACCAGGGTCACCGGTTGCACGCGAAAGTGCGCGCGCCGGCTCGCGGTGCGCGCCTTGCTGAATCGCCGCTTGGTCAGTCCCATCCCCTACTCCTTCTCTGTGATGCGCCGCGCCGGCAGGCCGGCGAACCCGGGCACGCCGAGCCGAAGCCGCGGATCGGCCGAGTCCCCCGCACAGTCGCACGGGCCGAGATTGAGGTCTGCGCCGCAGGTCGCGCACAGCCCCCGGCAGCCTTCACGGCACCGCGGGGCGATCGGCAACGCCAGCACCAGGTCCTGGCGCACGATCTCCGTGAGATCGAGGGTGTCGTCGGGTCCGACCAGGACCACAAAATCGTCGGCATCGAGTTCGCGCTCGCCCCCGGCACCCGCAGCGGAGAGCGGCAGAGCCCGCCGGAACTCTTCCGCGACGGCGAACTCCAGCGGCTGCTCGTACCCGGCGAGACACGCCCCGCAGTAGAGGGTGAGCTGCGTCCGCAACTGCCCGGTCAGGCAGACGCTCCGCCCGGTGCTCGCGAGCACAAGCTCCCCGGTCACAGGCTGGAGGAGCATGACATCTTCGGCGGGGGACTCGACCCACTCGGAGTACGCCACCGTGCGGATGGCGCCGCGAGCTGCCAGCAGTTCTCCGATGTTGACCCGCACGCCGCCACCTCACGACGTGTGCCCGGACGGCCTACCCCTGGACAACGGGAAACCGCCGGGCACTCCGGTAAATTATACGGACGCCTGCGGCGCGGTGTCAAGAGACGGTGACTTTGCCGGCTTTGCCGTTGTCGAGGCGGGAGGGGCCCGCCGGGCCCATCGACATCCGGGATCCCGTCCGTTCCATCAGCACCGTCTTCCCGCGCTGGACCGTGGAGAGGATGCGCGCGACTTCCCGCTCCAGGCGTTCAAGGACGCTGAGCGCGTACATGTCGGCCCCGCGCCGGGTCTCGTCCGCCTCCCGGACGGCCTGCTCCCGGAGTTGCTGGATCTGCTGCTCGGCCGCGCGGGCGAGCGTTCCGTCCTCGAGCGCCCTGCGGGCGTGGTCTTCCGCCTCCAGGACGATCCGCCTGGCCTCGTCCTGGGCGCGGCGCAGGATCGTCTCCGCCTCCGCGCCGCCGGCGGCGCGCTTGGCGTCGGCGGACAGCGCCTCCCGCAGGCGGTGCAGGACCGAGCGCACCTCCTCGTCCCACGGAGCGCGCCGGCCCGGGAGGTACCAGGGCGGGCCCGATGTCAGGAGCGCTTCCAGGCGGTCCAGACACTCCGTGATCGACAGCAACGCGGAACGACCGGGACTGGCCATTGCTTCACCCCTTGCGTTGTGACCTCACCCGTTTGACGAGCCGCTGTTCGACGCTCGCGGGAATCAGCCCCGAGACCGAGCCGCCGAAGCGCGCCACTTCACGAATCAGCGTGGAACTCAAGTACGCCCACTCCGGCGCGGTCATCATGAAGATCGTCTCGATATCCGGCCGGAGGCGCTTGTTCATCGCCGCCATCTTCAGTTCGTATTCGAAGTCCATCATCGCCCTCAGGCCTTTGACGATCACCGTCGCGCCCAGCCGGTGCGCGAAGTCGACGGTCAGCCCGCCGAAGCTCATGACTTCGACCCCGGCCCGTTCGGTCGCGGCGCGGAGCATCGCCACCCGGTCGGCGATGCTGAACATCGGTTCCTTCTCGACATTGGTGGCGACGCCCACGACAACCCGGCGGGCCATGCGCCGCGCACGCTCGATGATATCGAGATGCCCGTTGTGGACCGGGTCGAAGCTCCCGGGGTACAGGGCGATCGCAAGCGTGTTCTCCCTCAAGCGCCTTCCTCCCTCCCGGCGGCGCGCGCGTAGACCCAGACGGCGGTCTCTCCATATCGGGCGGTCCGCACGCGCGCCAGGCCCGCGATCTCGCCAGGGTCGTCCCGCCAGTGGCCTTCCGCAATCACGAGTCCCCCGGCGGCAAGGAGCGTGCCGGCGGCCACGCGCCGCAGCGCCTCAGCCGCCAGGCCGCGCCCGTACGGGGGGTCGAGAAAGATCAGGTCGAACCGCCGCCGCTCCCCCTCGGCGGCGGCCAGCGCGTCGGCCCGCCGCACCACTCCGCGGTCGCTGAGGCCGGCCGCGGCCAGGTTCTGCCGGATCAATGCGGCATTTCGCGCGTCGCGCTCCACGAACACCGCCTCGCGCGCCCCGCGGCTGAGCGCCTCGATCCCCAGGCGCCCGGTTCCCGCAAAGAGATCGAGCACACAGGCCCCCGCAATCCGGGGCGCGAGGGAGTTGAACACGGCATCGCTGACCAGGGTCGAGGTCGGCCGGACCCCGCGCCCCCCCTTGGCCCGGAGGCGGGTTCCTCGAGCCCTGCCGCCGCCGATCCGCATGCGCTACCCGACCCGGGCGTTCTCGACGCGGGCGCCGCCGAACCGCAGCCGTAGGGCCTCGGCGAGGTCCGCGTGCTCGGGCCGCGCGAGGTCCGGATCCCCCCGCAGCACGTCCTCCGCGTCACGGCGGGCGTGCTCCAGCCACTCGTGATCTCGCAGGAGGTTGGCGATGCGCAGGTCCGAGGCGCCGTGCTGCCGCAGCTCCGCCTGCCGCCGCTCGCCGAGGAATTCGCCCGCCCCCCGCAGCTCGAGATCATGCTGGGCGATGCGGAACCCATCGCCCGTTTCCACCATGGCGGCGAGGCGCGCGGTTCCCACCTCGTCCTCCTCGTTCACGTCGGCGATGAGGATGCAGTACGCCTCGTGCGCGCCCCGGCCGACCCGCCCGCGGAGCTGGTGCAGCTGCGAGAGCCCGAAGCGGTCGGCATCCTCCACGACCATGACCGTTGCGTTGGGAATGTCGATGCCGACCTCGATCACGGTGGTCGCCACGAGCACATCGATCTCCCCGCCTCGGAGCGCGCGCATCGCCGCATCCCGCTTCTCGACCGGCATCCGGCCGTGCAGGACGCCCACCCGGAGATCGCGGAACACGCCGTCCTGCAAGCGGGAGGCGAGTGCGAGGGCCGACTCGGCCTGCAGCTTGTCGGACTCCTCGATCACCGGGCAGACGATGTAGGCCTGCCGCCCCTGCGCGACCTGGGAGCGGACGAACTCGTACACCTGGGGCCGCCTGGCGGTGGGGCGCGTGTACGTCTTGACCGGTGTCCTTCCGGGGGGGAGCTCATCGAGCGTCGAGACGTCGAGATCGCCGTAGAGGGTCAGGGCGAGCGTCCGGGGAATCGGCGTCGCCGTCATGACGAGGACGTCCGGACAGGGACCCTTCCGTCTGAGGGCGGCGCGCTGGCCGACCCCGAATCGGTGCTGCTCGTCCACCACGACGAGGCCGAGCCGGTGGAATTCCACCTCCTCTTCAATCAGGGCATGCGTACCGACGACGATATCCGCCCGGCCATCCCGCGCCGCCTGGAGCGCCTCCTGCCGGGCGGCGCGCGAGAGCCCGCCCACCAGAAAGATCACGGTCAGGCCGAGGGCCCGAAGGAGGCTGTGCAGCGTCAGGTAGTGCTGGCCCGCCAGGATCTCAGTGGGAGCCATCAAGGCGCCCTGGGCGCCTCCCCCCACGCACTGCAGAAGGGCGGTGGCGGCGACCAGGGTCTTGCCGGA